>PSRN01000282.1 GCA_003176075.1 Bdellovibrio sp. | reverse complement strand
GGGTCCCCATCGTCTAGCGGCCTAGGACACCACCCTTTCACGGTGGATACACCGGTTCAAATCCGGTTGGGGACGCCAAAATATTGCCCAGTAATTTCCTCAAATTCAAAGATTTTCATGCAGTCGCACGAGGTCCCACCTACTTAGATAGAAGGCTCGCGCACCAGTAAGCCAAGGCCGCGCCTATCACTTGGGCAACAATGAATGCCGGCGCCCCGGTCCAAAGTATTCCAGCAAAGGTATCCGATAAACTTCGAGCGATGGTAACCGCGGGATTTGCGAACGATGTGGAGGATGTGCACCAATAAGCACCCACGATATAGAGTGCTACAGCAGCTGGAGTCGCTTCCACGTTTCGTTTTCCTGAGAGTGAAATGACAGTAATAAGGCCGAATGTAGCTATCGCCTCAGACAACAGAAACCGCAGGTCACCGCGATCGTGACGAGAAAGTTGAAGGATTGCTTGCCCAAACATGACATGAGTGACGAATACGCCGAGAATGGCACCAGCAATTTGAGCAAAAACGTATTTGAGTAGGTCGGTGGTTTTCAACTTCTTCCAGATCCATTCGATCAGGCTCACGACAGGGTTAAAGTGTGCGTCGGAAATAGGGCCGAATGTTTGAATGAGAGCATATAGCCCCGCGCCTGTGGCTAAAGAATTGGCCAGAAGTGCGATGGCCGCATTTCCTCCCGACAATGTTTCACCCATGATCCCGGAGCCGACGACGACAACGAGTAGCGCCGCGGTTCCGAGAAATTCCGCAAGAATTTTCTTTGAGACAATCACTTTGCTATTATAGCTCCGTTTTGAACTCGTGGAGTCGATTTTTTATTGCGTCTCTTGCATCGCGGAACCGATTGAGAGCTTCGGCTTCTGGAAGCGGTTATTTCGAAGCTGGGTCCGGGAAGGGCCAGTGCAATTTCTTGGCCTTGGGGGCCGTTATCACCGGACAAACCTCCTCTGCGCACAGAGTGATGATGTAATCGATTTCGGCAATGAATTTAGGCGTAAGATCATCAATAGACTTCGAGTAATGGCTCGAAATATCAATGCCGATCTCCTTCATTACGCTGACAGCATGTGGATTCAATTTTCCAGGATGAGAGCCGGCACTTCGAATTTCCGCATTGGGAAAGAGGTTCCTGGCCAAGCCCTCGGCCAGTTGGCTACGGGCCGAGTTTGCAACGCACATAAAAAGAATTTTCATAGGACCCCTTGTTATTATCGTATAAGCACGATATACGATAAAGCCTATGGCGTTTGCAAGAAAAGAAGAGTTCGCACAAAAGGAAATTGATCTCGCGGATTTTGCGAAGGCTCTGGCGCACCCCGCGAGAATCGCAATCCTTACGGCACTTGCTGAAAAGCGCGAATGCATATGTGGCGATCTCGTTGTGGATTTGCCGCTCGCGCAATCAACCGTGAGTCAGCATCTCAAGATCCTCAAGGATGTCGGCCTGATCAAGGGAACGATAGACGGTCCCAGGTCACGCTACTGCATTGATTGGAAAGTTTTTGAGAAATACAGGAGCCAATTCGGCCTATGGGCTGAAAAGATGACGAAATTTCGCCAAGACCTTTGCTGTTAAGAAGCCCCGTCGACGAATCCATAGCGACTACTTCGTCACTTTTGCAAATGCCTATAATCGAGGAGCACAGAGCTATTTGCGAAGGCGACCGTTCGGATGAATTCGAAGTAAGTTGAATGTAATTCCGCCGGGTAGGAGCAGGTTCAATAAGGCTCACTTTTTGCCGTCCAGGTCTCGCTAATATCCGCGCTGGCTCCTTCGCCACCCTCCTTATTGTCCGCACCAAGCGAGATCACGGTCATTGAGTCGCCCGCAGGTCGAAACTTGAGCGGGATTTCCCATCCATCCATAGGCAAATATCTCACGAAGGGAGAAGCGCCCTTGCACGCCGGAGGCGGGCGAAGAAGTTCATCGCCGTTGTCGGGAAATCGCCCACATTTACGATAGAAATTTTTGGTGCCTTCCAGAGTTTGAAAAACTGCGACGCGAGTAACGCGGATCGGTTGTTTTGGTTCACGGGAACCCTGAAGCCAAACAAAAACGACCAGCCCTAGGAAACAAGCGACTAGCAAACCGAATCCAACCAGTGAATACTTGAAGCAGCGTTTTTTCCACAATGACTTCATATACAATCCAGGTGCGTTCCGTCGTGTCGAACCTGACGCACATTTAGCTTAGAAATTAAGATATTTATGCAATGCGCTCGAGCCCTCTTAGGCAACATGTTCTCCAAAGTACTTCGCAACACGGGTTCGCCACATCGCTCAAAGCCAAGGTCGATTTAGGAAAAAATTGGCTTTAGGAAATTGCGTTCATAACTAGAAAAACACTTCGTTTCGTTGAAACGGGCCGTGGCCGCCTTGCATCCCTCGTCTTTCGATACCTCCGCCCGATACTTTTCGTAGGATTCAACGTTCGGGAAACTAAAAAACGCGTAGGCGATGTTGGCTGGCCCAGCTTTTCCGAGACCAGGAAAGCTAAAGGTCGCATCGGGCACAGAATCTCCTGACTCCGGCGGAACAAAATATCCGTGATGAGTGCCACCGTATTTTTCGATAAGAGGAATCCATGCATGGGCATATTCCTTGAACTCATTCAATTTATGAGGATCAACTTCATATCTAATGCAGCAGGTAAACATGGTCTCCTCCGTTAACTGTTAACTATGTGCGCCCGATGCGACCTTTTTTACGTCCGCGATGATATTCCCCGCCGATTTCGTTGATCGCAGCGAGCAAAAGATCGTCGCGAGTGGTAAAGTGGACAAATACGTTGCCATGGGAGACCTGTTCAGCTGCCAAATTCGGTAGGGTCATGGGCGCAGAACACCCGTATGCCAGGATTTGACCGTTTCAAATTTTTTAAGTTGTCCAAACTCTTTCGAGCCACCACTGAATCCGTATGCGCAGAGCTCATAAATGTTCGCAAAGCCCATGATGACTGATCGTCGAGCTCTTTATGGTCATAGTAGGCGTCCCCGGCATGAAGAAGCCACCGATCCCTTTCCTTAATCGCGACGCCGAAGTGCCCACGGGTGTGCCCAAACAAGGGAATTAGCAAGAGATCATCTTCAAATCCAGAAAGTGCCCGGACAGATTTAAACCCGAACCAGTCTTCGCCACTACCGAAATCATGCACGCGCCAGTTCACATTATCGCTAAACTTAGGGTACCGAATCCGCTCCTTGATTGTTCTTGGATTCCGAACGGCTTGGAGTTCCAGTGAGGAAACATGAACCTCCGCCCAAGGGAAATCAACTACAGCACCGCAGTGATCAACATCAAGGTGAGTTGCAACAATATGGCGAACGTCTTTGGGAGAAAACCCGAGAGATTTGACCTGGTTTATGGCCGCCTCGTCAGGCGCGCCTTCAATGCCTAATAGAAACCTCATGGCCCCCTGCTCTTTGGGATTAACGAGAGTAGATAGGCAGAATCCGGTGTCGACCAAAATCAAACCGCCATTTGATTCAATAAGCAAACAATGACAAATGACTTTCTTCGGAAAAACCGATGGCATGAACTTCGCACCGACTGGACACATCGAACTGCAATTTAGGTGGTGAACTTTTAGCTGCATCCAATCTCCTTTTGACTTTCGCACTGGCCTTATTCGAAATTTCGGAAAAACTCGTCAAGCAGCTGGAGTTCGCAATCGAAGTGTAAACGAAGTTGCGCTCTCTCCAAAGAATTTGATAGAATATCTCATAAAATCGAATTCGAGGTGCCTATGGCGACGCGCAATCCTGTTTTTAATGAAAAAACCATCGAGCAACTGAGGCATGAAAACGTTGGTCAGATGGCCGAGGCCATGACTGTTCATGGCGCGATCAACAAGACCGGAATTTTACTCATTCTGACGGTGATTGGCGCCGCCTTAAGTTGGAGCCACCCTGAAATTTCCATAAGCCCGTTGGGGCTTGGAATCGTTATTGGCAATTTGATTCTCGGGTTTGTCATCATCTTCAATCGTGCGCGCGCTCCGCTTTTGGCGCCGATTTACGCCTTCCTTGAGGGATTGCTGTTGGGTGGGATCTCCGAATTGGCAAGCACCCGCTTTCCTGGAGTTGTTGCCAATGCGATGACGGCCACCTTTGGAATTCTCGCGGGTATGCTTGTCCTTTACAACTTTGGCATTCTGCGAGCCACTGAAACTTTCAAAAAAGTACTGTCGGTTGCAATGATCGGCGTAGTAATAAGTTACGTTGTGAACATGGTGAGCTCCGCCTTCGGCCATGTCATGCCTTATATGCATGAGGGATCGCCGATGAGCTTGATTTTCTCGGGATTTGTCATTGTGGTAGCTTCCCTGTGTTTCATCTCCGATTTCGATATGATTGAGCGGGCCGCGCAGGCCAAAGCTCCCAAATACATGGAGTGGTATGCCGGGTTCTCGGTGCTATTAACGATTATTTGGCTCTACCTCGAGATCCTGCGGCTCCTGGGCCGTCGAAGATAGAGATAGCTGTCTGTAGCTGTCGCGAAATTGGGGTGGTTTCATAGTAGGCTGTCGAAATTAGGGACCAAAGCCCCGTGCGGTGTGCCAGGTTCTTGGCACCTGGGTTTCATGGTACTCCCATCGCTCCTCCTTTCCTCAATCAATCTTGTCGGAATCAGCAAAACGAGCGCCGGACCCCGTTTATGTCAAATTGAAATCTAATCTACGGGGTGAAGGCGCCTGATTTTCTGATTCCGACAAGAATTGATTGAGAAAGGAGGAGCGATGGCAAGACCATTAAGGAGAGCCAACGAGCGAGCCAATGAAAAAATCAGGGAGGTCAAAGAAAGTCTGTGCGAGGCACTTCGTAAAATCGCCATCGAAGACGGTTGGACACAGAAACAACTGGCCATCACAATCGGAACTTCGGAAGCCAATGTCAGCCGGTTCATTCGATTTCGAACTGAACATCTGACGATCAACCAACTCTTTCTCTATCTCGCTAAGCTCAATCCGAACTTCAAGATATTGATTGCCCGTTGACAATTGTCAGCGGCCCCAAAGGCTTGCGGCCAAGCGGCAAAATTTGGTGAGCAAACGAAAAATTCAAGCTGTGATGGATGTGACCCGAAATACCAACGATGTCATCGAGGGTGTTCAGCCTGCCCAGAATTGAGTGATTACAAAGTTTGTCAAATGAAGGCCTAAAATATTTTTTGTTGCCCAGCCACCATTTTGTGACTAAATGAGATCTCACATAGATCAACGGAGGGGGGCCCCGTGGTGCGATCGCAAACCACTATTTCAACAACAAGTACTTCGGTAATAATAAAAAATCTGCGAAATCTGCGAAGTCGGCGAAGGCACCAACTTGTGGGACTGTTCGGAATCTTCGCCTTGCTCCTGTCCAGCCTCGCTGAGGCCAGCGCTAATGAGACTTCCGAACCGGCTGATCGCGACGCAACGATTTTTGCCGTGCAATGCGGCGGGCAGACGTCCGCTTATGCTTATTACGCATGGGACGCTCAGACCTTGGCCAGGATCCCACTAGACGCCGGCTTCAGAACACTAACTGCCGATCAAATTCTGGAAACTATCAATCGGCGTTTGGCAAATTACAACCACGGGCTGGCGAGCTCGCTAAATGAATTTCGCAAAATCAACTTCAATGAAGACTATGACAGTCCTTCGCCACGGGTTTGGTGGGCTGGCGATCTGTCGCCCTATAACGGCGATCTCGGAGTCCGAAAGGAATGCGCGGAACCTCGCAAAATCGTAAAGGCGGTCGTTCGCGAACTTTCCTCTCGGCGCTTAATCTATCGATATGATTCAACCGTTTTTGCTGAACTGCAAAAAGATCAGCTTCAATACTCATTTACCCTTTTGGACGTATGGCTTCATGGTTTTGCGAGCAACCCCGAAATGATCGCTATGGTCGATCACATCCTTCATAGTGAAAGCTGGCCTGAGCCGGCACGATTTTCCACTGATCTCGAAAGAATGGGATTCTCGGTGCCGAAATTTGATCGGCGAATTCTGACACCCGAAGGGTCTTACGTCGATTCGAGTCCCAAAAATAAGATCATTCAGAATGCCGTGATTTCACGCGACCCCTTCACTGGCGAGGTTTATCTTTCCGGGAGAATTGCTGCTCACGTTGGGAGGCTAAAGAAAGAGGTCACCTGCAAGTCTCGGCGCGGTGATCTTTGGCCCGACTTTAGAACGTGCTACATGTATAAGCATCTAACTATTCCCGAAGTGACCGTCGAGAAGCAGGGCCTTCTGGGCGATTGGAAAATGGTAGCTTACCGACCCCCGCAATACCCTGAGCGAAAGCACAAAGGCGAAAAGGGAACCGATGGATATTCCGTGCAAATACGGCTTCACGATGTGAGCGACCAGACTGACGAGAAGAAAAAGGGCTGTATTTTTATGTCTGTGGGCTACTCCTCCAGCACTTCAGGAGATTGGGACGATTTCACTGACACCTCCGTCCAGGAGCTTTGTCCGTCAGGCTCTTGAAGGTTCCAGGAGGGTATCCCTAAAGAGAATTTAAAGGTGGGTTTTGAATTTGGCTCTTGAGGACTGCACAAATAAAGAGATGAAAATGACTGCTTCCTTAAACCGAGTTCAGGGCCCGAGCCCAAGTCGGCGCCTACGGCACCTCCACAGAGCTCGCCAATGGCAATTCTTTGAGCTCCCAAAACCTTAAACTGGTATTTGTGAACAAAACTGGAAGTAAAAAGGGGTCTTCCAGGATGCCATTAGCCGTATTTTTTATTGCGCATTCCGGTGAATCAGTACACCGTGATTCCACGTCTCCTAATCATTATCATTTGATCGATCTCCGCGGGCTGCCACGAATCCCTTGACTTCAGCATGGAGAGCGAAAAGAAGGTGACATCGAAACTCCAGCATTGAAAAGGGGGGCTTCCTTGATGCAAGGAAACCTTGCCATACTCATCTTGAATCTTTCCTTCGTTATTTTTACTTTCTTTTTTTCAGCGCTTGCCTCTGGAAGGCCCAATTCCGACAATAATAACCATCATGACCATTTGTTCATGATTCCGGCGGCTGGCCTGTTTGCCCCAGTCATTAGCAACAATAGCCATAGCCAACAAAAAGTCGGCGAGGCGATTTCCGACTCTCACGGGAAACCGGATTTCGAATCGATAAATTGGTTCCTCACGGAAGTCGTAAGGCATCCGCCGGCGGAGCATTGGAACCTCAACACAGTCGCAGGTTTGAACGTCGTTGAATTTCTTAGAGCTCTGCTTCAAGCCGGAGTTTCGATCGAATCCATGTTGTCTTTTCCCGCCTTGCCCCCCTGGCAGCCTAGAGAAAACCGGAGAGCCTATTTGATCTTTTATGAACTTCGCCAGGCTCTCTACAAAGCGGCGGATCCTGACCAAATTGAGCAGATCTACAGCGCGTATTTCGCCGCGGCCGCGAAGCGAGGCGAGCGAATAACCCAGGTCTCGGGAAGCCTTTCCGCGTTTCAGGGCGACGATTTGAAAAAAATTGAACGGATAGATTCGGCGGCCCGACTCCATGGCGTGGCGGTGAAGTTCTACGGGTCTTTTCAACGCAAGAGATTGGTGGAATGGGCAGCAAGCGAAATATCTCCATTGCCAAACGAAGAGCAGTGGATAACGAAAGTGGAAGGTTTGAACTTGTCTGGCAGTTTGGAAGAAGGCGACCGAGATCATCACTGGGAGAGACTCTACCCTCCGGAAGTTTTTAAGAGGGGACTTCTCAAATTCTTTGCGTTTGCCTCAAAAAACAAACTGAGCGTTGCAATCCACGCATTTGAAAATCGCTCCAAGGGGAACTTTTATGATGGTCTTCGGCAGGCTCTGTCGGAATTTCAAGGAGACCTTCTGATCGAAATTGCCCATATGGCCAGTATTGACGCAGACTGGATTCAGTTCCTTTCCGAAGTGAACAGGGCCGGCCACGTTCGAATTGCTCTCCAGGTAACGCTTCCAGCCTACGACCTGCTCATCGATAACTTTGTTGCCGGTGATCTTCTCGCCCTTGTTCGTCTGGTGGAAAGATTGGGCCTTCCCGTTCAATATGGATACGACGGTGTCGGCACATTTGAAAGAACGTGGCTTTACAATTCCCCTTCATGGCCCACCTTCCTTTGCCATCAAATTCACGGGAGATGACGGTCGCCACCTCCTGCAGGAATTGCTTTGCGTCTAGAAAAGAATTCATCCATTCCCAAAGTCCATGAGTTCATTGTCAGCATGGCTTACATATGGTCGTCGATTTTCACCAACCCTTCGAGGAGTTTAACTGAGGAGTTCAACAATGAAGAATAGCTGGAGATGGACGCTGATTTTCCGCCGCAGGTCTGTGAGTCGGGCAATCAAATCGATCAAATCAACCAAGGCCGCCGCCGCGATAATCAAGCCTGCTGCCGCCATCCGCTTGATTCTCTCATTTCTCCTGTCTTTCGTTTTCACCTTCGACCTGCCAGCGCAGCAGGTCCTGGTCAACGGACCGAGCACTAACGCGCTGACAGTTCTCGAGCGGGCAAAACCGCCAGAGCCCGGCCGATGCACAATGCAAGGATTTGCTGATACGGCCTCGGGTTTGGCGGACTTCATCGCTTGCCAGCATGGTGAGCAAAATCGCTGCTCGACTCCGGTGGACAAGGTCCACTATGCCTGGAGGCACAGGTGGAGCCTCGGCCTGCGGGGCGCGGAAATGTTAGTCACGGGTGGAGGAGCCTTTCGGGAATACATGGTCAACTGGCCCCTGCGGCGATTGGCGAACCAAATTTTTCGCTACCAGGAAGAAACGGCCTCTGAGATTCAAAGAGGTTATGCGAAAGCTCTTGCGGCGGAGTGGAAGAATGATCCCAAAGCGAAGCAGCAAGCGGCACTCAAGGAATTTTTGGACGACCAAAAAACGTTTGAAAAGATTGGCAGTGTGCAATACCGAAAGACCCACTTTGACTCTCGTGGAAATGCCACCGACTTTGAAATGGTTGATGATCCCAAGCAATCGGACTTAGCGGGCCTCTTTGAGGCCAAGCCAAATCCTGAAAAACCAATTCGAGCCAAATTCCTTACCGTCTTTGAGCAACAGGACGGGCGGATGGTGACAAAGACTGCAGTCATCGACCTTGCGACGGAGGATTACTATAGCCTGCCGCAAAAAGCGAGAGATCTGAGCCGGAACATGCGGGCGGTCTATGAGGGGGTCGTGGCAGAACCCGAAATTGTGAACGACCTGGTTTCCGGGAATGAGCAAAGGGTTGAGAGAGCGGAACTCAAGATGGCGGAGCTCGCTCACAAGGCTTGGTTCGATTCGGAACGGGCCCGTTTGGTTGAAATTTACGTGAAGGGAATCCTTCCCACCAATCCTCAAGCACTGGAAGAGTTTAATCGTCGTTTCGAAGCGAAGTTCAATTACAAGCTGACGGCCGCAAAGATTGAGGAAGATCCGCCCGGTCCGATCAAACGTTGGCTGTATAGACAAAAGGCCCCTGTCGAACTTGCGAGTTCACTGGTGCGTGATGACGACCTTCAGAAGTACGTCCGCCCAAGTTTCAATCCAAAACTGATTAATTTTGAAGAAGTGATGAAAGATCCTGAGCTTCTGGGACGGGACATTCGAATCAATGAAGGCGTGGCCGCCGCTTTAAAAGAACTCGGACCGACGTCCTTTTCAAACGCGAAAAATCTGAAAATGCATTTGGGTGTCATCAATCGACGCGCCCTTTATGCTCTTGGCAGGGTGTATGGAGCGGTGGACGTTGGGATCAGTGTAGCAGCCACCGTCGGCTTCATTTTGCTGCTTTCAAATTTATACTCAAACCGTGTTGAGGCGGCCGCCTTGGCCCACAATGCTTTTTACAATTTGCCTATGATGCAGTTTTGGGAAAGCGACAAATCCCATCCCGAAAACTTCAGTTTAGTTCGGGGAGCAAAATACATGGTCGACACTTTCTTTCCGGATGGAAAATGCGTCGGCAAAAGAGACGGCCAGTACATCGGCATGCTTTGTGGTTGCAACCGGGATAATTACCAGGAATTTGAGTCCGGGAAGGCCTGTGCGCTTTATTTGAACTATCACCCTTACAATGGCGATACGGGATTTTGTTTGCCGCGCACGGATATGCCGTCGCCGCGGGAGTTTGAAATCACGATCAACGGGGTGTTCAATAACCCCACCCTCCTCGATTCATGCCCGTCAATTTGCGAAAGCTGGGAGTCCACGGCCGAGGAGTCCTTTAGGGGGATGGAGACGGTGGAAAAGTGGGCGGTTGAAAAATTTCATGCCGATTGCGATCGCTCTTCATCGAAGGAGATCGTTGCCGTTCACGAAAATGGCAAGCGGACCTGGCACGCCAAGTTTGGCGCTGACGGGAAGGTGGCGGAGATTTCGGAAAAAGTTTTCGAGGATCCACCCGCCTCGGCGACAACCACAATTGTTTACAGAGAGAACGAAAGGGGCCTTTATAATGTTTCTCATGCGCGAGAGATTCCGGCGCTCGAAAATACGCCAGCCATTGATCAACCTCTCGTCGCCGTGCCGAACCTCGGTTTGGTTAGCGATCAATTGCAAACCCAGATGATGCCGGCGGCTCGCTTCGCCGAACTCTTGACCTCCGACAATGCCACTTACTCGCAATCGGCTGCGAAACAAATCAATGACCCTCTTCGTTTCGCCGTCATGAAGGCAACCACGGAGGCTCTGCTTGCGAATCTGCCTGAAACTTGCCCGTTTGCGTCCGTGCGGTGAACCCACACGGGCTCTTATGGGTTCTATCCATTAGATTTGCTTGAACGTCCCGGGAACCTCCGCCAAAGAAAGGGTTTTCGGGGGAAAAGGAATGAGAGCTCGATCGGTCGGAGGGTTGACTGGCGGAATTTTGACGGCTCTCTGCTGCCAACTCTTATTTTCCTGTTCGGTCCGCGCGGAAGAGTTCTTTGACTTTTCGGAGTTTTGCACCGGTGCCTTCGCCAGACTTTATCCCCAAAAACTGGAGTCCATTCTTTCACCCGCGTACGGGTCGCAGCCGATCAAGGTGACTGGTGTTCGAGAGAATCGCTTCAACTGGATTCACTCGATGAAGCGGGAATTCCCGTCAAGTGTGATTGTCTGGCTGGCAATTGGCCGGCAAAGTGAAACGAAATGCCGGATGGATCTCTTTAAACGGGAGCGCGGCACGTCGGACCCCGAGGAACTTTATGCTGATTGGGCGACAAAAAGAATGGTCCATATCATCTGCGAGCCTTCTGCCAACGGAAAATTTCCGCGGAAGATATTGAGCGGCACATTTGAAGAGGTCGGCTTCGCGGCATTTTACTCCGAAGAGTACATGAATTGCCGGTTAGAAATCATGCGCTAACTTAATGAGGCTTCCCTTTTTTGCCGTTGAGCGGGAGGTTCGGCGCCGGTACCTGAAGGTCAGAGTTCGTGGCGGCCACAGCATTAGCCGCCTTGCCGATTCGCAAAGATCCGTTGGGTGGCAGCAACCGATTCGGCGCTGGGGGGCTCAACATCGCTCAACTCATAGCGCAGGTTCAACTCGCGCCACTTGAATTCTCCCAACTTGTGAAAAGGAAGGACTTCCACTTTTTCGACCACATCGCTCATCTCGTTTTTCACAAAATCCGCCAAGCCCTCGATCCGTTCGCGCTGATCAGTCCAACCCGGAACGAGCACATAACGTATCCAGGTCGGCTTGCCGATCTTGGCAAGGTGGCGGGCCATCGCCAGGGTTGGCTCCAGTTCCACGCCGGTCAGTTTGTGGTAGATGGCGGGATCAATGCACTTGATGTCGAGTAAAACCAGGTCGACGGCGTTGATGGCCGCGAGAATCGCGGTATTCGTGCCGTCCCGGAAAGGGAACCCGGAGGTGTCCAGCGCCGTATGGATGCCGTCGGACCTGCACCATTTCGCCAGCTCGCTCACGGCCTCCGCTTGAAGCAAAGGCTCGCCACCTGTGAACGTGACTCCACCGCCAGAAGCCTGGGCGTAGGACTTGTATTTGTGAATGTCCGTCATCACGTCACGGGTGGTACGGGGGGTTCCTGCGTTGTCTCCACTGACCAGGGCGCGGGTGTCGGGATTATGGCAGTAAAGGCAGCGCAACAAACAACCTTGAAAAAAAACGACAGTGCGGACGCCGGGCCCGTCGACAGTTCCGCAAGTTTCCACCGAGTGGATCCTGCAGTCCATGGTCATGCCCGTGCCGTGCCCGCTGGCCCCAAGGACTCGTGGAAAGTGCGCTTGAGCACCTCAAGCTGCTGCTCGCGGTTCAAGCGGATAAAGTTCACGGCATAGCCAGACACTCGAACGGTGAGCTGCGGGAATTCCTCGGGGTGCTCCATCGCGCGAATCAATGTCTCACGATCAAGGACGTTAACATTTATGTGATGGCCGCCGTCGCGAAAATAACCGTCAAGCAATCCGCAGAGGTTTTTTTCGCGGATCTCGCTGGCGGTCCCCAGGGCCTTGGGCAGAATCGAAAAAGTATATGAAATTCCGTCGCGCGCATAGCGGTAGGGAATCCTGGACACCGAGGCCATGGATGCCACCGCCCCCAAATGATCACGACCGTGCATGGGGTTGGCGCCTGGCGCGAAAGGTTCCCCGGCTCGACGGCCGTCCGGCGTGTTGCCGGTCAGCTTGCCGTAGACAATGTTCGACGTGATGGTGAGCACCGAAAGGGTCGGCTCAGCGTCGCGGTAGACCTTTTGCTTCCTCAGTTTGGTTGAGAAGCTCTTGACCACATCGACCGCCAGCTGATCCACACGGTCATCACTGTTTCCGTACTTGGGAAATTCTTCCGACTCCCTGACGAAGTCCACGATCAAACCGCGCCCGTCACGAATGACTTTAACACGGGAATAGCGGATGGCCGACAGGGAATCCGCGACGACACTGAGACCGGCGATACCGGTGGCGAGAAAACGTTGCGGGTCGGTGTCGTGCAACGCCATTTCGATGCGCTCAAAGCAATACTTGTCATGCATATAGTGAATCACATTGAGAGTCTTCACGTAGATCGCGGCAAGCCAGTCCATCATCAGGTCCAACCGGCGCATGACATCGTTGAATTCCAAATAGTCGCCGGTCACGGGGGCCAGCTCCGGCCCGACTTGATCGCCGCTGATTTCGTCGCGCCCGCCGTTGAGCGCGTAAAGCAGGCATTTGGCCAAGTTGGCGCGTGCGCCGAAGAACTGCATCTGCTGGCCAACACGGGCGGCGGAGACACAGCACGCGATCGCATAGTCGTCGCCAAAACTGTGGCGCATCAGATCGTCATTTTCGTATTGAATGGAACTCTTGTCGATGGATACCCGGGCACAGAAGCGCTTGAAGGCGGCAGGCAGGCGTTCGGACCACAACACCGTCAGATTCGGTTCCGGCGCTGGCCCCAGGTTGTAAAGAGTGTGGAGAAAGCGGAAGCTCGTCTTGGTCACCAAGGGCCGGCCGTCTTCGCCAATTCCGCCGATGGATTCAGTCACCCAGGTGGGGTCGCCGGAGAATAGATTATCGTAATCAGGTGTGCGCGCGAAACGCACCATCCGCAGCTTCATAACGAACTGGTCCACCAACTCCTGAGCTTGCGACTCGGTCAGTGCGCCTTCGGTCAAATCGCGCTCAATGAAAATGTCGAGGAAGGTGGAAACACGCCCCAGCGACATGGCGGCGCCGTTTTGTTCTTTGACCGCCGCCAGATAGGCCAAGTAGACCCACTGCACGGCCTCGTGGGCGTTCGCGGCCGGCCGACCGAGATCAAATCCGTAGCCCGCTCCCATTTGCTTCAGCTCGCCCAGCGCCTTGATCTGCTCGGAAATCTCCTCGCGCAGCCGGATGGCTTCTTCGTTCATCTCGACATTGTTGAGCTGATCGAGATCCGCCTTCTTCTTTTCAATCAGGCGGTCCACGCCATAGAGCGCGACCCGTCGATAATCGCCGATGATCCGGCCGCGGCCGTAGGCATCGGGCAAACCCGTGATGATGCCGGAACGCCGGGCCTTTACCATTTCAGGTGTGTAGGCCGCGAAGACGCCGTCATTGTGGGTGCGGCGATGTTGTTTGAAAAACTGCGCGAGCTTCGGTTCCAACTTGTACCCGTGGGCCTCAAGAGCCTGTTCGGCCATCCGCACACCGCCATAGGCCACGATGGCGCGTTTGAGGGGCTTGTCGGTCTGTAAGCCCAAAATAATCTCGGCGTCGCGGTCAATAAAACCGGGGGCATGAGAAGTGATGGACGATATGATTTCCGTGTCGGAATCCAAAATCCCTTTGCGCCGTTCTTCGCGCATTAATTCAAGAACTTTGCGCCAGAGCGTCTCCGTCCGATCGGTGGGCGGAGCGAGAAACTGTCCGTCCCCTTCATAAGGCTGGTAATTCTTCTGGATAAAATCCCGAACGTTGATTTCCGTGTTCCACCGACCAGGTTGCCATCGCTCCGGCACCCAATCGTTGTTCTTAGCGTTCGATATTGCGGTTTCCATTGTTGCAGTTTCCATATTTTGCTCCTTCAGATTTGGTGTTTTTATCAAAACCTCCCAAAACCCGCAATGGCTCGCTCTCGCAGGCAGGAAGCAGGCAGAGGGCCAGCAGGTGTTACTGCGGCCGTGGATTGCTTGACGACACTTAAATCATGGCGGACGCTGGGCGTAAGCGGATTCCACCCTGAGGGTCGCCAATTGCTCCACTGAAAACCTATCTGTCGAGTCCAAGAGTCCGTCGAGTGCAAGGCTGGAGGGAATATGCAAAGGGCCCCAGGGTCAGGGATAAGATAAGAAGGCAGACACTGGTCAACACTTTGGTCATAAGTGCATCGCTCCGCTCATTGGAACATCACTTTACGGAAGCTGGTGTCCAGAGCCTTGATGAGGTTGGGTCTGTGTTCGTAGGGTTCTTTTACCTTCAAATGGTGCATGTAATCAAATCCGAGGTAAGGCATGGGTCCATGTTTGCAAGCTTTTCACTCGCAGCTGAGGGCGTATCCTCATTTTGACTAGTCCACTCTGTAAACTTTCACCATGGCGAAAGTTCTATCGCTGATCACGCCATGTTTGGTGCCATGGGCGGCACCTAATTTGCGACCTCTCTCTGCCAAGCCTTCTTTCGTAAAATGATCCCAGTTTGGCCGTCGATGCTATCAACGGTGCGCACCAATACCATTGTCTCTCGTAATCCGACGTCGCCGCCGATTTTTGATAATTTATCTAGAGTAAAAATCCACTGCCCGTTTTCAAAATCAAGATTGCTGCAAACGACTTTTGCGCCGGATACTGCGACCCTGGGGCGGAAAAATCATTGGCCCTGCGGTATCCCTACCAGCTGCGGACGAACAAATTCATCAAGACCTTGCAACTTCCTCGCATCATCGGCAGGCAACTTCCTCAAATAATCGGCGGCCAGGTTGGGCATCAGTTTGGCAAAAATTCGCCACCCCGCCTCCGCGCAGTTCCTTGCGGCCGACGCATTGGCCATTTGCTGATCCGAGTCTGTGTGCCGCTTTGCCTTACTTTCAAAATTTTTCATGGCTTCCGTCACAAGTTCATCCAGGAATATCAGTTGTTCGATTTGGAGAACCGTGCGTTGATCCCGGACTTGATCCCCATTCACTTTCTCAACCAGTTGTACCAAATCATTCGCAAAATGGGGATCCAGCAGTAAGCCTTCGAGCAAAGGAGAATCCTCAAGCGTCATCAGATACATCCTGACCAGCTGAGGAGAATCCGATTGGGGGATTTTTCTAATTAATGCTTCGTATTGATGGATTTCTCTTATTAAAGCCTCGTTGAATTTTCTGAGCTGCTCCTTTTCCAGCTGGCTCGCGGACCTCAGGATGAAGAATCCATCGCTCAACAGTTTTTCATGGTCCTGGACGCGGAGCTTATTTTGAGAGGATGAAGTCAGGTGTAAGAACTCTGTGAGGGTGCTGTCGACCTCGAGTTCATCGATGTCAAGATTTTGAAAGATGTTGGCTCGATGGTGAGCCCTTGCAAGCCAGGAGGCCGGTCGCTTTGATCGCTCCACGAGTTGATCACGCATCGACTCAAACCACAGTACACCGTTTGATCCGAAAGCCCGCAAAAAGAAAATTGCCGTGCGCGCGACCTTGGTGATGTGAGCAAGAGATTCGGACGCCAATCCCTCCGGGCGAGGAACGGATATCCCTTCGCTGACGATGGCTTCAAGCACTTTGCGAACGGACGCCACGGAAGGTTGTTCTTCGTTTCTCTGCCTGCTTCCTCGATCCAAAAGACTCATCAAATAGCCCATATCCTGAGGGAACCAAAGTCGGGCCCACTCGTTGAGAAGGGGCATTTCAGCCAAGCCGTCAAAATACATCTTAACCGCCAAAGGATGCGGTGATTGAACAGCCATTTCGCCGATCTGAGCCACCAATCTTCGATATCCACGCAAGGAATCAATGCCGTGAAACTGCCTTATCATTTCTGAGCCGACCACGATCGCCTGAGAAGGATAAAAGTGGCCCAGCAGGCGCAGACCGAGTTCTAGATTTGCGAGAATTTCGAGATCCAGGGGGTTAGCCAAGTTGGAAGACCTTCTTCGGCCAAGAGGGAAAGTGCGACCGCGAAAATAGGACTTCAGTCTTTGTTCAATCGTGGCAGGATCGGCGGCAAGGCCTGATAAGAGATACCTCTCAATTTCTTGCAAGGTATCAGGGGTTATCCGATCCTTGACATCGGAGGTATTGATCGCTTTTTCGATATCTATCTCGTTCATCGAAGGTACGGCTTGGTGGAAATATCGAAAGATTTCAGGAGTGGAATGAACGACTTTAACGAATTCTTTGAAGTGAGGCGGCGGTTTCCCTCTCGCCTGATCGAATGCGGCGGGGAGGAAAAGGCTTGGCGTCTCTTGCGGGTCCTCGTAAGTCGGAGGGGCGTGAACTCTGCCACAGATCTCCGCCCCTGACGTTGCGCCGAAAACTTGAAAGAAGAATGTGATAAGGGAACATAAAACCGGAGTCAAAGTCGACCGATGGCTGAAGGCACCGGCTTGGTCCTTCGCCGCCCACGCCGGGAATTCAATGGGACTTGTCACTTCTCGCTCCAGCTCCAGCTTCAGCTTCAGCTTCAAATGTAAACCAATCTGCGTTCACGTCCCGCCTGCAAAAGTCAAAGGATTGAAAAAATCTAGAGGGATAGCGGCCATAAACATAATATGAGCGGCAAATCTTTTCGACGGAAAAATAGACAATGGTGAAGGCGGCCGGTGAATCACCCTGCAGGCAAAAGCGTCGTTGTGGATATAATCAATGATTTTGACAAGTTAACTCAGTATCTGCGTCCTGAAGCGAAGGCGGCATTTCTTGCAAACCCGTGAGTCGCCCACGCTTCATCCGTCTAAAGTGATCTTTCTAATTGGCCCGGTACTCGTTGATGATCCGCAAGATTTCCTTCTTCGCGGCAGCGCGAACTCCCGTATCGGTCAAATCCTTGGAGAGGTAAGAATCTTCCAGGTCCGCCAGCTTTTGGTAGCGCGCCGGGCTTGTCCCCGGCTTTTCGACGAAGGGTCGATCGCCGATCAAAACGCCATCCCAGGTCTCACGCAAGAGCTGCCAAAAGGGATCCCGTTGTTGGGCAAAGCTTTGCGCTTCTCCGCACTTCGAGTCGGCAATGCGAACGTACCAGGTTTTTCCGACTTCTTTGGCCAGAGGCACGGGCTGATCCTCGACATGAGGTTGAATCGTTTTGATATTGCTTTGGCGCTCCAGCCAGCTTTGGCCATAAAGAACAAGTCGCGTCTTTCGCTTCAAAGCTTGGTAGTCTTTTCGTCCCATATCACGCGTTTCGCGAC
Organism: Bdellovibrio sp.; assembly: GCA_003176075.1. Taxonomy (GTDB): domain Bacteria; phylum Bdellovibrionota; class Bdellovibrionia; order Bdellovibrionales; family Bdellovibrionaceae; genus PSRN01. The sequence continues at coordinate 7,248 of PSRN01000282.1, read as the reverse complement.
CCGGAATCGGGGCGTAGTTTTCGCAAGCCCACTCCGCATGTTCTCTGTTGTCGGACCAGGAAGAGGCGCACTGGTAACGAAGGCCGTCGTCCAGGTTGGTGATTTTACGTGTCCACTGTCCACCCGCTTGGGCGAGGGCCTTTGTGACCCAGTTGGCCGGTCCGATAAACTCGTATAGAAAGGGCGCGTCGTACTCCCAGTCCTCGGCTTGGTGGCGCAGCAGGCTGCCTTCTTCAAATTTCCCGTCAAGCCCCACGCCAAACAGGACATGTTGAAGTCGCACCCGTGTCGGCGAGACCTCTTCGCTGTAAATCCATTCCTTCACCGACCGTTGCGAGTTGACGTCGTAGACTCGATTGTCTCTCTCATAGCCTGGTTTCAGGCTTTCGGTTTCAGTGTAACTGTAGTCGACAAGGTAACAGCCGGTCATGGCACCGATGTTTTGTCTGCCGCTTTCCAAAGGCCCAGCGACGCTGGTTGATCCGGTGCTGGTAGCTGATCCGGCGATGGTGGCTGATCCGATGCATGGTCCGAAACATAGTCCGAGGCATAGCCCGGTCCATAACGCTATCGGTTTCGCTATCCATTGCGTTCTGACAAAAATGAAATCCATTCTCCCCCTCATAAAGACTCCTTTCCGTGAGTTTGTTGATTACGCTAGCAGTGTTGTGAACCTACGACAAGAGGACACTCTTAGCGCCGATCACGCGGTCAAGTGATTTTTTCGGTGTGATTCTTTTCGGTGTCATCCTTCAAGGTAGGATTTAATGCTATGGGAGAGTTCAAGCCATGTGACTTTAAGCCGTGAGTCCCCAAGGTTCTTTGTCTTGATTCAATGATCGTAACAGGAAACAGATGGTCAGCTGAGTTTGCCTCGAAGATTGTGGTCAGGCGGTCGGATTTGCTTCGAGGCTCGCGGTCAAACGTTGGCAGATTTGCGATCAGCTTTTCCAAACTTTGTCATTAAAATTGGCGACAGGATTGGAGTGTGCCGTTTGCAATAGACCTTCCTTGGCCCTCACTTTTGTGATAAATCGCTGGACTTCTTAGGAGGGGATTAATGCCAAAGAAAACAAGCTCGCTGTCATTTGTTGTCTTGATTTTGTTTTTTCTCAGCTACGAAGCGTGGGCAAAAGATTGCGACTCGGTCCATCGAATGAAACCCCCGACATGGGTGTCGGCTGGGGGAGTGGTGGTTCGGAATTTGCCTCTGACTCAGCTCCTGCAAAGCGGAGTCGCCCATCTTGCCATACCCGATTCCATATTGAGGCAGCTCGTCTCGACGAGATATTCATTCGACCACCCGATTCAAGGTTTGTCGCCCATTTATGATGATGCCCGTCTCGACGTCATTGATCGCATCCATAATGCAGTAACGGAATATTTGCTCACTGAGCTGGAGAAGGCTCTACCTGATTATGAGATCGAAGAACACATGACATCCGCGTTTGGTGGTGGCGGTGCTAATCTGGTGCATGAAGGTTGGCATTGGCATCGGGACCACTATGGACACTCGAACCCCCAGCCGATCGAGACGATTGCGGAGGGGCAATTGCGTTCGTTTATGATTCGCGCCAATTTTCCCATACCCATCGATTTGTTGGCTCCGACCGTTGTTAAACCAGCTGGCGGTGAATTTATAGGGCGACCTTTGCATGGCGTCTTCAATCAATTTACTATTTTTATTACAGACGTGGTGGAACACAGCGTGCCGCTGAGAGAAACCACTTCAGAATACTTCGGTCGCACGGTGTTCTTCTTCGACTTTGTGGCGAAGAAAAAGTAGTGTGTCCCACGCACACTCAAGCACACACACACACTCACTCACTCACTCACTCACTCACCCATTCGTTCGTTCGTTTGCAAGATCGCGATCAGAAGCTGCATCAGTACGCGGGCCCCTACGTTGCCGTCCCAGTCATTGGTTGTGGTCGCGCTGGGGGCCACTTCCACCAGATCCGCTCCGACAATCACCCGACCCGAGCGGACCACTTCTTGCAGCAAGCTGACGGCTTGAGCGAATTCCAGCCCGCCGGGCACCGGAGTGCCGGTGTGAGGACATAGCTTGGGATCAAGACCGTCGATGTCGAAGCTCACGTAAACCCAACGGCCGAGCTCTCGGACGATCTCTTGGCAGGTCTCCCGCCAGGTTTCACCGCTGTGCAGGCGCGCCTGCAGGTCCCAGTCAAAAAAACTCTCGATACGGGAATCGCCTTGGATGAAATTCACTTCCTCCTGACAGACATCACGCAAGCCCACTTGGACCAATTTCGCGATTTTATCGCTGGCCATGGCGTTGAACATGATCGAGGCGTGGGATTCCTCGAAACCCTCGTAGGCTTCGCGCAAATCAGCATGAGCGTCCACATGAAAAATTGAAAGCCCGTTGAACTTCTCGGCGCAGGCCCGAATGGATCCGAGCGACACGCTGTGGTCGCCTCCCAAGAGCAGGGGATGCTGATCTCTTTCCAGGGACTCGCTGACCCGGGCATGGACACCGCCGGAAAGTTCGCGGCAGGCGGAGTTGACTTCGTCAAGAATCCGAATCATCTCCCGCGACTCCTCCACCGATCCTCCCTGCTCTAAAAACTCGATATATTTGGCTGAGAGTTTTCGCAGCGACTGGCTGCGGTTTTTCCACTCGAGCGGCAACGGCAGGGTCGCAATCTTCCTTTCCCACAATCGTTTCAAATAAGGGGAATAGAGGTCCAGCTGGTAGGACGCTTCAATGACTGACTCGGGGCCATGGACTGTTCCCGCCCTATAGGAGGTCGTCACGTCCCAGGGAACAGGGATGATCAGGGCCTCGGCCTCGCCCGGAGAGTGGTCAAGACCAAGGAATGTACCGTTGTGAATAGCCACGGAATTCGCGTCTTTCATGTCTTCTTCTCGACCAAATTCCGGGGGCGATGTCAACTCCAATTACTGCAACGACTCCGGGGCGCAGGTGGCCCGCAATGATTTACGATCGAGAAGATCGAGCCATCCGTGAAGCACGCTGATCCTCGCAAAAGTTTCGTGGTCCAAGCGATTCTGCAGAAAGTTGAGAAAATCCAATGCCGCTTCGTCACGGCCTTCACCGCGACCTTCACCGTGATGAGCGCCGCCAACGCTCGCCACCTGTCGCCGGGCGGGCGTGGGCGGCGAAGCCGCCACGGGGACAGGGTTGGCGGTGACGGCGTCGCGGAGAAGAGTGACCGCTTTGTGAAAACCCAATTCCTGGCTCATTAAAAGTCCCCAAAAGCGAAGATTGAGCCGCCCGCGTTCACTGAAGTCGTTGCGAGCCTCACTTGAATTCATGACACTTTGAAATTCCTGTTCGATTTTTCTATGCGACAGACTCACCTCAGCCGCGAAATCAATCAGTCGCGCCAGGGGATTGGCGTTGAGGGGACACAAGCTGTCGGGGGACTGTGTGGGCGGCGCTGCCCAAGTCGGTGGCCTCACGAGCTCCGCCGCCCGAGGCGGCTCCGTCGGCACCTCCGCAGACGCCACGGGCGGATTCAGGTTCCAACCCGCTAGAGCCCGCAGCCTTTGGCAGGAGCTTCGTTCGCCGACAACTTGGAGTGAAACGTCCTTCGGCAAAGAGCGCTCCCATTCCCGCGCGGGACTGAGCAATCCGTGGACCAGAGCCAAGCTGAGAAATTCCCTGGCGCTCAAATCGTAGCAATCGGCGATGTCTCCCAAAGCGTTGGCATAGACATTGATGAGCTTTTCCGTCGCGCAGGGCCGGTCCACCGCCACCATGCCTCGTCCCGCCTGGCAAAAGGCGAGTCGGTTGGTGTGACCGAACTCTTCGGCGTGGAGCAAAGTGAGGCGGGCGCAGTCGCGGGAAAAGTCGTGGGCGCGGTGCCAACGGTCTTCGCGGAACATGGGTGGCAGTGAACTCAGAAAGGGTTCCAAGTACAGGCGCGAGGAGGGGCAGTCGTGCTCCACACTCTCATCGGCCTCATCGGCGTTCAATTCAATTTTCGTGGCTGAAGAGTGCCAAAATTTCTCGTGGTGTTTGGACAAGTCCCAAGCGTGATAAATGGCGGCGCAAATGATGGAGGAACACATCAGAATGAAAATCATCCAAACGGGTCGGCGAAGCAAAATTCATCTCCTAATTCTTATCCGTGGCTCAGAGGACGTAACACCCGTGGCTCTGCGGAGGTAACACCCGTGGCGGCTTCGCCGCCCACGCTGGCGTCTCGTCCCTTCCCTTCCCTTCTCTTCTCGTCGAGTCTCTTCTCTTATCAGTTACTTCCAGGTTGAATTTGAGTCCTGATCTGCGCGGAGGTGTGTGAAATCGATACACACCCGTGGCTCTGAGGAGGTGCTGAACACTGTTCTTTTGCACCAAATACAGGGCCATTGCATCAAAATGAGAATTCCATTAGCGTGGGCGGCGAAGCCGCCACGGGTAAAATTTGCCGGCGGAGTGAGGCTTAAAATGCATAAGGAAACCCGAAAGCCGATTGATTACCGAATGCTTTTTGCGCTCGATGACGACGTGATCCACTTCAACGCGGCTTCCGTGACTCCTCACCCGAAGGTGGTCGTTGAAGCGGGGCAGGCGGCGCTCGAAGTCCGTCGGCGCCCGTGGGAGATTTCCACGCACCACTTTTCCAAAAACATGGAACAACTCAGAGGTCTTATCGCCAAACACCTCCACTGCTCCGTCAACTCCGTCGCGTTGGTCCCAACTGTGAGCCACGGCATGGAAACCGTCGCCCGCAACATCGAACTCGGTTCGAGCGATGAGGTGTTGATTCCTTCGGCCGATTTTCCCTCTTGCTACTTTGCTTGGCGGAATGCTTGCAATCGCAGCGGGGCGGAACTGGTGCTTGCGCCTCGCCCACGTTTGGGGGATTGGACAGAGACCATTTTGCAGCACATTGGCCGCCGGACCAGAGTGGTCGTCGTGCCGCAAACCGATTGGTCCAACGGCACTCACTTCGACCTCAAGAAAATCCGTGAAGCGACGAAAGCCGTCGGCGCCTTGATGGTCAACGACATCAGCCAGAGCTTCTGCGCGGCTCCCTATTCGGTGGAAGAAATTCAACCCGACATTGTGCTGTCAGTGGGATACAAATGGCAACTTGGACCCCATGGCTTGTCGTTTATGTATGTCGCTCCCGAGTATTACGACTGGGAGCCCCTGGAAACCAACTGGCTCGACCGCGCCAACAGCGCGGATTTTACCCGGCACGCCGAGTTTCGTGACGACGACCTGCCTGGGGCGAGACGTTTTGACAGCGGCCAGCGCAGTCAGCTTCAACTGGTTCCCATGGCGCTGGCGGCGCAAAGTTTTATCAATGAGATTGGGGTTGCCGACATCTTTCAAAATATCTGCGGGCTCAACAAATGGATCGCTGCCGGTTTGTCGGAGTTGGGCTGTGTCGTGGTGCCCGACGCCGATCGGACTGGCCACTTGCTCGCCTTTTCCCTGCCGAATTGGGAATACTCGGCGAGCTTGATGCTCGCCTTGAAAGAAAACAATATCAGTTTGAGCCTTCGCGACCACAAATACTTTCGCGTAAGTCCCCATATTTATAACACCGCCGAGGAAGCCGATCGATTCCTCGAGGTGATGAAGGAACTTCTTCAAAGCCACATGTATTTCACGTCCCGCTCGCGCGCCACCGACGCCGCTTCCGGGTAGCCCGCGTCCGCGTGGCGAAAGATGCCCATCGCCGGATCGGCGGTGAGGACCCGTTGCAGGCGGCGATCCGCTTCCGCGGTTCCATCCGCCACGATCACTTGCCCCGCATGTTGGCTGTAACCGATTCCGACACCGCCACCGTGGTGCAGACTGACCCAAGTGGCGCCACAGGCCGTGTTCACCAGGCCATTGAGAAGCGGCCAATCACTGATCGCATCCGAACCATCGCGCATACCCTCGGTCTCCCGGTTGGGGGAGGCGACGCTGCCGCAGTCCAAATGGTCACGGCCAATCACGATGGGAGCCTTCACTTTTTTGGTTCGCACGAGATCGTTGAACAGAAGCCCGACTTTGGCCCGTTCACCGTATTCAAGCCAGCAAATTCTTGCCGGCAAGCCTTGAAACTGAATTCGCTCTTCCGCCATATCCAGCCAGCGCAAGAGTGATTTTTTGTGCGGAAAAAGCCCGCGCAGAGCTTGATCGGTGATTTGAATGTCCTGCGGATCACCCGACAGGGCCACCCAGCGGAACGGACCGCTGCCCCGACAAAACAAGGGGCGGATAAACGCTGGCACAAAACCCGGAAATGCAAAAGCGTCTTTGACTCCAGCTTCTTGCGCCCGCGCGCGAATGTTGTTGCCATAGTCGAACGTGATTGCTCCACGGCGCTGCAGTTCGAGAAGACCCCGCACATGGTGAGCCATGCTGGCATAAGCTTTTTCCAAGTAAGCTTTTTGGTTTTGCTGACGGAACTCGGCCGCCGTCGCCACCGTAAAGCCCTCAGGGATATAACCATAAAGCGGATCGTGGGCTGATGTCTGATCCGTCGCCAAGTCAGGCACAAAACCTTTTTCGATCAGCTGCCAAATCACCGTGGCCATATTGCCATTCAGGGCAATACTGCGGGCCGCTTTTGTGGCCTTGTACGTTTGCACCCGCGCCAGCGCGTCTTCAAGATCATGGGCCACTTCATCGACATATTTTGTCTGCAGACGCTTTTGGATGCGCTCGCGATCCACTTCCACCGCGAGGACCACGGCCCCGGCGAAGACGCCCGCCAGAGGCTGAGCACCGCCCATTCCCCCCAGGCCGGCCGTTAAGATCACTCGTCCCGCCAAATCGCCGCCAAAGTGCTGACGACCGGCCTCGGCGAAGGTCTCATAGGTCCCCTGGATGATTCCCTGCGTGCCGATGTAAATCCAAGACCCCGCCGTCATTTGGCCAAACATCATTAGCCCTTTGCGGTCCAATTCGTGAAACACTTCCCAGGTGGCCCATTTGGGCACGAGATTGGAATTGGCGAGCAAAACCCGTGGTGCATCCGCATGGGTCTTGACGATGCCAATCGGTTTTCCGCTTTGCACCAGAAGGGTCTCATCATTTTCAAGGTGCCGCAAAGCCGCCAGAATCTTATCGAAGCACTCCCAATTTCGGGCCGCTTTTCCCATGCCACCATAGACGACCAGCTCTTCAGGTTTTTCAGCAACGGCGGGGTCCAAATTATTCTGAATCATGCGATAGGCGGCTTCTTGCAGCCATCCTTTGCAATGCAATAATGTGCCGGTCGGAGCCTTGACGATGCGTGGGCCGTGAGATGATTT
>PSRN01000075.1 GCA_003176075.1 Bdellovibrio sp. | reverse complement strand
CCTGTCCCCGATCAGACGTCTGCGGCGGATCAACTCTGCGGCACGGTTGGCGGCGGTTCCGGATTTTTCGGGCCGAATTTTCAAACCAGCCCGGATCTTGTAAACTACTCCTTTGGTCAACTGACAACAGATGGGTGGCAAGTGATTCCCACGGCCAACTTTAAACAGCAATAGGCAAGGTCACCCACGCTCTTGGTCAGTAGACCAAACAGGAAAGTTTTTGCGATGATTTCGGTTCAATTTTTCCCGGACGCTCTTTCTGAGCATAGAAAGTCAACTTGCCTTGGTAACTCGCTTCGTCCGAACTCTTTACATCGACAAAAAAACCTTCTGCCTCCGGACCGGTGTCTGGCTTGCCTTCTGCCGCCGGACCGGTCTCTGGCTTGTGGTCGTGTCGAATCTTCAGAAATAACTCATCTTCGTTCTTGTCATTCTTGTGGTTCTTAAATTGAACAACCTCTTCAGGAGGAAACACCCAGGGCTTCTCGTGCGCGGTATCGGTCAGTACGATGGCGCCAGCCAAGTCGCCGTCCGGGGTGGTCCTAATTTCAAGTGTTCGAATGTCAGCATGGCTGGTCGTTCGGCAATGGAAGACCTGGCCAGAATTGGCAAAAGCATTCCAGCCCAACAAGACTGTCGCCAGAAAAGGCACTGAAAATCTCACCGTGACAATTTTCCCTAGTTGGCCTGGGTTCAGCATATTTCTCATACTTTTCTCCTTTCAAAAATAGGTCGAGTGATCGATGGAGTCTTGGGCGGCGACCTGCAGTGCCGCCACCCGCGTCTGCCGATAAATCGTTTCTGCCTGGAACAAAGTCAATCTATGGGCCAGAAAAAGAATACACCCGTGGCGGCTTCGCCGCCCATTCCGCCGATTCATCTTCATCCACGATGTTGTCCGTTGGTATAGCGCAGCGTGGGCGGCTCTGCCCAAGTCGGTGCCTCCGGCACCTCCGCAGACGCCACGGGTGTTAAACCCAAGTCGCCGCCCCTTGGCGGCTCCGCGGTCCGGTGGTTCGTTGAAATCAAGACCAGCCCAGTGCTGACTGGATTTTGCGAAACAGGCAGTGAGAATTGTCACTGGCTGGCGATGCGCGAAGAGCTTTAGGGTTTCGCGATCCTGAAAGAATCGCGAAAGGCGGGGGTGGGGTTATTTTCCAAATTCTGCGGAGGCGCCGAAGGCACCGACTTGGCTCTTTCTTAGGCCTATACTTTGATATTTGACGATCGTTAAGAGTTATTGACGAATCGGCAATGAAGCTTTAAGCGTTAGGGAAGCAAGGGGGGGAATAGGTCTAACGTCGAAATACAAATAAGACGTCATCAAAGCAAAAAAAAAATAGATTCAAGAAATACAGACCAAATAATAAGCAACAAAACAAACAAAATAGCTCAGACCAAACAAATCAAACGAGTAGGGGGATAGATGAGAAATCATAAAATCAGTGCGTGTCTACTGCTTTTGTGGGGCGTGCTTCCGCTCGCCGCCCAGGCGGAGCCGTACGGCAACTTCGAAGAGCTCAGCAATGCCAGCAGTTCGCAAGCGGACTTGACTGGAGGTCACGGCAGCGGCGCTGGTCCCGGTGCGGGTGCCGGCAGCAGCGGTGGCAGGGGCGGTGCAGGTCATGGCGGCAATGGTGGCATCGGTAGCGGTGGCGCTGGCCATGGCGGCACAGGTGGCACCGGCCACGGTGGTGCTGGCCATGGCGGCACAGGTGGCATCGGTCACGGTGGCGCTGGCCATGGCGGCACTGGTGGCATCGGTCACGGTGGCGCTGGCCATGGCGGCACAGGTGGCATCGGTCACGGTGGCGACAATGGCGGCTATGGAAAACCTGGCCACGTCAGCGGCAACTTTGAGCGTGGCAACAAGCACTTTAAACAGAGTGAAGTGACGATCGGCGGCCACCGGTTTGTGCAGCGAAACTTTGGCCATGAACGGCGATTCTTCTTGCACCATGATTGGAATGGCCGACACTTCTACACCTATTTTCATGGTTGGCGCTATGAAAACTGGTTTTGGAGATGGTATGGATCGCCCTTTGGATATCACTGGCGCTGGGAGTGGCCCTGGTTGAGAGCTCCATGGTGTACCGACTGGTCCTGGTACTGGGAACCTTATGCCGATTACGACGATCCCATTTTCTGGGTTACCGATTATGTGATGGGTGAAATGCTGGCAGAAGCGTACCAAGACGGATACCGCAGCAAGGGACAAGGAACCGGCATTTCAGCTCCCGATCGCGATCAACTTCGCAAGCAAGTCGGCGAAATCGGACAAAACTACCAGAACGAAATTTCACCGGCGCTTGAGCAAGCTTTTCAAGATCCAGAGTACATCTTCGTCGTCGACATCAATCTGTCGGTATTGAATGAAGACAAACAAAAATGTCACCTTTCAGCGGGAGATCTTCTAAAGGTCGCGCAAGCTCCAAGGGAAGGCGACAAGGTGGCGAACATGCGAGTGATCTCGACAAAAGATCTTCAATGCCCCGCCGGGTCGACGGTGCAAGTGTCATTCGAGGATCTGCAAGAAATGCTGAACGCGTTCGCTCAGAAAGTGGATGATGGCATGAACAAGACTCAGGATCTTCAGAGGAAAGGCCAGATTCATCAATAAACCAAGGAGCATGCCCGTGGCGCCTGCGGAGGTGCTGAGGGCACCGACTCGGGCAGCGCCGCCCACGCTGAGTCGCAAGACTTGTTGATCCTTGAATCGGGATCAACCTTGATCGCGGACCCATCGCCGGCTCACCGAGCCGGCGATCGTTTTTTTGATAAAGAAAAAGCACACAGACGTGAATCATCGGCACCTGTTGATTGCAGAATACGGGCCTTAACCCGCATTCCTCACCGCGGGTTAAATGATCCTCAGAAGCACGTCCAGCAAGAATTTCCTGCTCGCCAAATAGACTTCCCCAGGCCGGGCGCTTTCCCTCGGGCTAGCGATATTCAAGATCTGCAAACGATGCTGGGTTATCCATTGAACAACGTTTTGGGGTGAAATTGCTTTTTCCATATCGATCAACAGACAAGGCTTTCTCAACTTGCAGCAACACTCATAGGTGAATAAAGTTCCACCCTCAAGATCACCCCAATGGATGATGATCGTGGCGTCGGAGTCGCGAACATTCCATTCAGTTCTTTGCCTGGTATCAACAGAGGGAGTTTCCTTCATAGGATGGCTGTTTGGAATGACGCCGTCTTCTGCCCACCGTCCAGCCGGGCACCATCCCCCGCTCTCAAGGCGCAAGGCCGCGGCAACATCGAGGGCTGCTCTATCGACTCCTGATTGTCCCCCAGATATGATTTTCATAAACTCGCTCCGTGCGCGCGCCCGGAAAATGAAGAGTTTCCTTGCTGGTCTTTGCCAGTCTATTTCTAGTTCTTTCTTGCCGTCAGGACCGTGATACTGAAATCTTTCGTGTAAGCGCTCCAATATTCCTTGTCTTGAATAGACAGGCCTTCAGCCAAAACAAAGTTTTCCCACCTGAATCGCAAGCCATGCTTTGTGAATATTTCCTCGTAGATCTTCCGCTCGTAGTGGTAACGGGTGAACTCAAACAATCTTCTTCCTTCCTTCGAGTAATGGATTAGCTTGACACGACTGCCGTTGGCCACGGGCTCCAGCGCCAAAGTCTCAACTCCGTACTGAATTCCCTGGTGAAGGGTGTGATCCGGATTTTCATTGAAGGTGATAAATCGGCCACCGGATTTAAGACTTATGGCAATATTCCTTATCATCTGATCAAGTTCTTCAACCGAACTCGCATAATGAAGGAGAAATCCAGCGAACACGACATCGAATTGTCCGTAATCTTTCAGTTGGCGTACATCGTTGACAACATACTTGATATTTTTTGCGTCTCCTGTTTTTCGCAGTGCCAGTTCTATCATCTCGCTTGAGACGTCGACCCCCACCACCTCGACAGCCCCTCCAGCTTTTAGCAACCGCGTGAAAAAGCCTTCGCCGCAAGCCAGATCCAAGACACGCAAACCCTTGATATCCCCTAAGTAATGAAACGCCGTTGGAATAAAAACCACTTGCCTGTCATCGCGGTCCTCGACCCCTTTCGCGTATTCGCCGGCAATGGCATCGTATTCTGGTTTTGCGCCAACGAGTTCACGATACGATCCTTCCAGCAAAGCTGACTGTGGAATTTGAAACATTTCAAGCAACCAGTTCACCTTTTCGATATCCTTCAAGTGACCGGTATTGCCTGTGGCGGCTTCTGCGGAGGTGCCGCAAACCGCTTCAAATTCAAAGAAATTTCCAAGGCCTTTCACCACATCCAGATGGATTCTCACGTTATCCAAAATAAAAATCTCACGGGTTTTTTCGACCACGGCTTCTACCCCAAGAAGCTCGGAAAAAAGGCCCTTGATCAAGGTTGGATCAGGGATCTTGATCACGGCATAGTGGCTTTTCTTAGGGCCAGCCTGGTCCGGTCGCAGGTAAGGAATAAGCTCCGCTCCGCAGAGCGTCGACTCGCGCAATTTAAGCCGGCCTTTGGGAGTCTTGAAATAGGTATCCACTTGGTGGTCTTCCCCCACAAACCGGGCATTCAGTTTTCGCGCTATGTTTCGAGCCAATGTCAGGTCATCATATCTCGCCTTGATTTCAATATTCTGCATGACAATGTTCTATGCCAAATTGTCTGCTGTTGCAAATTTGCTGGAAAGGCTGGTGTTTTTTATGGGAGCGTGACCTTTTTTGTTACTGACCACACATTGATCGGAGCGGGTAAAAAAGAAACGAAGGCTCCGACTTGGGTGTATCGGCTCCTCACCCCATGAGCCTGGAATTGCCGGGGCTGCATCACCGTCAAGGGAGCAGACACTTATTGATTTCCAGGGACCTATAATTTTTCCTCTTGAAAATTCGGCTCCTTCCCGTCTTCTTGTTTTTCCCTGGCGCGCATCCTAAAAATGGAGGTGCCCGCGCGACGGCAGATTGACCAAGGAGAGGTACCCATGACCGTATTTTTTGGCATCCTAAACTCGTGGCTTCCATTTTGGATTGTTGTCTTGATTTCAGTCGCCAGGCCAGCTATGGCGCAAGATCTGCAGTGTAAGACCTTGGCTGCGACCGAATCCGTCCTGGCAATGAGTATCAATGATCAAACCATTGTCCTTGTTTCTTGGGACCACCCCACGAAGCCAAGCACGACGGTGAAGCCGGCCTTCGACAAAGCCGTAAGAATGGCCAGGGCCGGAAATTGTAAACAAGCGGAAACTCAGCTCCGCGCGTACGTTAAAAGTGAGGCGAAACGCTTTGCAACTTTTCAACGCGCCAAGAGTGAATTGATCAAGAATATTGGACGATTTGAAGCCAAAGTTATCGGCGATGAGCATACGGCCACTGACAAAATGAGCGACGATCAGCAAATTAGCGCGCAAAATGTGGATGAGTTAATAGAAAGTTGTGAATCCAGCGCATCCTTCGGGCAGGCGGCGAGCGATTTCTTTCTGGTCGCCAGGGGACCTCAAGAAGCTGCTGCGCATGAGCTGAAGAAGAGGAAGCTGGAGATTGAAATCGTCGCGGTCGGCGATGCCGTACTGAAAGCTAAAATTGATAGCGTCACAACTCCAGAAGTTCGTGATTTTGAGTACACTGAGCTTTCGTCAAAAGCGAGAGAAGCTTACGGTAGGTTTTGTTTCGAGCATGTCTATCATCCGGGCTCATCCGACCCCGCCGCGAATAGAAACAGGGTGATCGAGGCAGAAACAAAACCCGCAGAAAAGCAAAAGTTAAAAAGAATCCTTCCAAGCTTGGAAGTGATCGCTGAAGTGCATATGGCCCGCAATAAAGCCATGGTTGAAAACTCACTCGCGACGAACGCAAACACGGCAATCTTGATTGGCAAGGATCATTTGCGCACCATGCAGGATTTGTGCAAAAATGACTTTGACTTGCCAGCCTGGGACGCGGAGTAGTTCCGACGCACGGGTAGAGTTTCAATTTGATTCATTTTTCCCGATTCAGCGCCACTCCTGGCGACTCACCTCGATAAAGCGGGTTTCAATGTGCTAATCTGAAATGGTGGGGTGTTACTTGTGAGACGGATCTCATCTGCCATTTCCAACAGATATCGTTTAGATCTTTTTGGCCTTGATTTCTTTAGTTTCTTTGTTCTTCTTTTTTTCCTCGGCGGGTCTCCCGTTCAAGCCCTGGAAGCCACCGGAAGAGTGGTCAATTCCCAACAAGCTGAAGCGGCCGTCCAGGGAGCGACGAGTGGCATCGGAGCTGAGATCAGCGCTGCTGACAAGTCAGGTTCACAGGCCGCGGACTCAGCCCAGCAGAACTTGTCAAAAGCTGCTGACCAGACGGACTCACTCAATCAAGCGGTTGGAACGCAAGACGCCTACGCCAAAGCGGCTCAAGCCGCCTCAGCGAATAAGAAAGCCCTCCTCCAGGCGAAGAAGAATGTCAGCAAACAAAAGGCGAATTTGGAAGCCATGAAGTCTGACACAACTGCCGCACGGGATATGGTGGCACAAGAACTTGAAGCATGCCAAACAAACTGTGAAGACTTGAAGGCCCAAAAGGAAGACTTAGACAGAGCGGTGAATCGCCTTTCGTCTGGTCAGCAAGAACTGCAGGCGTTGGAAGAAAGAATTGATTCCAAAACGGCCAATGCCAACGAAGATTACCAAGTGTACGCAAGTGGCACCGCAAAAATAAGCACAATGATTTCCGATATCACTTCAAGTGGAGGCGACTCGGCGAGTGCATCGTCAGGTGCGTCGTCAAGTGGGTCCTCAAGTGCGTCGTCGAGCGCTTCGCCGAGCGATGGGGCTTCAGCGTCACCTGCAAATTCAACCCAGGTCGCAAAGTCTATGTTTTTAAGTTTATCTGGGGAGTCTCCCTCCAAGCTCATTGCGCCGGCTGCTCAAGACCCTGCTTCGGCCTCACCTGCCGGAGCCTCTCCTGCGACCGACCCTAACGCTGTCCCGACAGCGCAAAAACCATCAAGCGTCGCTCCAGCCCCTCCTGCAACCGGGGGTGGCGAGATCGAACAGGCCAAGAACGACGGAGGCGCAAAACCACCGAAGGGCGGCGGGAGTGGTGGTGGTGGGGGCAGCGGGGGTGCCAGCGGTGGCAGCGGCGGGGGTGGCGGCAACAACAACACAAAGTCTGCCAACAACAACAACAACAACAACAACAACTCAAGTATTCTTGATAGCCTTATGAATTTGCTTGGTTTGAACAGCACGCCGCCCGCTAACTCGGCGGATACAACCGCGGCGGCCACAACTCCACCAGCGACAAATTACGACAACTGCGCCGCTAATCCGAATTCTCCAAGCTGCGCCAGTCAACGCAATCCCCCTCGCCCTGAGCCAGCTGCGGGGGCGGATGATTCGAGTTCCAAAAAACAATCAAGTTTGTTATCAAATTCTCCCTCGACAACCGTGCGTGATCCAAAGCAGTTCGCTGACAACACTGACCCATCTTACCGCCCCTCAAGGGTCAGAGAACTCAACTTGGGGCAAGCGGGGGGCGGCGGGCGCGCCAGTCCCTTGACAAGAGGTGGTGGCAGCGCCATCGGACCCGAACAGGCCCACGAATCTTACACGGCTCCCAACGGTGGCAAGCCTGGTGTTCATCGGGGAACCTACGCGAGCCAGGGGGCGAGCCAGGGGTCCTCACCCCCCATTGCTTCTTCCCGCGTTCGAGGGTCCGCCGACCCCACAGCCGCCTATAACCGTAACAGCAACTCTTATGTGGACCCCAAGGCCAGATCCGCCTTGATCCGTCGTCGTATCGCCGCCTCGGCTCACGCCATGAAAATGTCCGATCTGGAATCCAAGCGATTGGCGAGTTTTGGGTATTCACCTGTGGGGGCGATGAGGATCGTGGGGCCTGATGGAATCACCGATCCCTATCATGATTGCTGGGGAAAAGTGAACGCCGGCTACCACAAGATTTTTGATCACTGATCACACTCAGTATCTCGACCCAGTAAGCGCACGTTTCAACTGACGGTCCTTGGTGCATCTCTCGCAGCCGAACCCCATCAATTAGCGGCGCTGGAGCCAATATCACGGGGATCAGCCACGCCGTGCAACCGCTGGCCGTCGCTTTCAACAGCCATGACAAAACAAGGAACATCCTCCAACTTTACCTCATATCCCATGCCACGAAGTTCACGGAGGACAGGCGCGGCGGGTCCTGGCGGATCGATGGTTAACACATCAGGCTGCCACTGGTGGTGATAGCGGACGGCGCTGATGGATTCCACAAGAGGCAGTTTCAATTCGGCCCAATTCAATATCGTTTGCGCCACGCAACTGATGATTCGCGTGCCGCCAGGGGCCCCCAGCGACAGGACAACCTTGTTATCCTTCATCAATAAGGTTGGCGACATCGACGAAAGCGGCGTCTTCCCGGGAGCAATGCTGTTCTTGCCGCCACCGATGGCGCCAAACAAATTGGCCGAACCCACCTTCGCGGAGAAATCATCCATTTCATTGTTGAGCACGATCCCGGTGCCAGAAACGACCATCCCAGCCCCCATCCAGCCATTCACGGTTTGGGTGCTGGCAACGGCATTGCCTTGTTCATCAATCATTGAAAAGTGCGTGGTGTCGTCGGATTCCCTGATTTCACCGGCGTGAACATCGGCTGTTTTGAGCGCGCGATCGGCGGGAATCAGAGCGCGGCGTGCTTCGGCATATTTCTTGGTGATCAATTGTTGGCTTGGAACCCGTACAAAACCAGGGTCACCCAAATAATAGGCCCGGTCGGCGAAGGCGAGTTGCAAGGCGGCAGCGCCGTAGTGTATGGCCGGAAGAGACAAGTAACCGGATTTGGCTAGGTTTAGATTTTCGAGGATGTTTAGGACCTGCAAAACATGGACTCCTCCTGAACTGGGAGGAGGCATGGTGTAGATTTCGTATCCGGCAAATGTGCCTCGCAAAGGCTCCCACCAGTGGACCTTGTATTGTGCGAGGTCGGCAGCGGTGATCAGGCCGTGGTGCTGCAGCATAAACTGATTGAGATCTTTGGCAATCTTTCCTCGATAGAAAGCATTACGACCGGACTTGGCGATTAGTTTTAGAGTTTTCGCCAACTCGGTCTGCCGCAAAATCGAACCCTCCGGCAAAGGGTCGCCGGCCGCATCGAAAAAAATTCGCAGTGCTTCCGGATCCCGCCGAAGAACCGCGGCGCGCGCCACCAGCGCCCGGTGCAAACTCGGATAAACGGCGAAGCCTTTCTCCGCCAGATCAATGGCAGGACGCAACAGCTCGTCCCAAGAGAGATGGCCGAATTTTTGATGAATTTCAGTGAGGCCGGCGACCAGGCCTGGCACGGCAGCGGCCCGTGCGCCGTCAATGGAAAGCTTATCGATGACTTCACCTTTGGCGTCCTGGAACATCTTTTCAAAAGCGGCAGCAGGTGCACGTTCGCGAAAATCAATTGCATAGGTCTTTCCCGTGGTCGCCTGGTGGAAAAGTAAAAACCCACCGCCACCGATGCCGGTCGAATGGGGGCGTTCCACCGAAATGGCGAATGAGGCGGCAATCGTCGCGTCGATAATATTTCCGCCTTTCGCGAAAATCGCCCGCGCCGCTTGTGTCGCCGCTCTTCCCTGAGTGGAAATGGCGAAATGCTGGCCATAGGCTTCGACCGGCCAGTCCGCTGGACGAGAAGTTTGCTTGGCCGTCGTGGCCAGGGGGAGGTGATCGGATCCTGTTGGCGACTCCGTCTTGCCCCGGATCTCAGGGGCGGGGGTCCGACAATTTGTGGTGGATAACAAAAACACGAAGGTAACGATTTGGTAAAAATCCTTGGTCCGCATATTTTCGCGAGACTAGTGGCCGATCGCCACGGACGCAAGCACACCCACGGGCGTCACCTCCGCAGAGCCGCAGGAGAGTTATTTGCAATGTGTCACCTAGGCCTTGACAGAAATTCAACAGAGAGTCCAAATCCAGAAAAACAACATTGCCTTGCAAAGCCGGTCAAGCTGGATCGAAATTAGAAACCAATTGGCCTGGTGTTTTTGCTGGATGATTTGAATGCCGATGAACAAGGATGTGATTTGGAAACAGTTAAGCAAAACATGAGCGGATTGCGAATTCTTTTAACCCTTCTCATTGGCGGTGGCCTTTTGATTTCTTCCTGGCCATTGGCAGCCAAAGAGTCAAAGCCCAAGGGGAAACTTGTTAAAGTCCGTTTTGCGCAGGTTCGGCCCACGCAACGGGTGATTTCCTGGCTGCTGGTGGGAGCCAAAACATACAGATTTCGCAAGCTCACAGAGAAGAACCAACAAAAGCGGATGAGAGATGAAGCCCCAACCGCCATCAAAGGCCCGGACGGCAAGTATTGGGTCAGTGATCACCATCACGAATTATTTTCCTGGCATGACGCCGGAATTGACGAATTTTACGTCCTTGAGACTGAAGACTTTTCGGATCGTACCATGGAGGAGTTTGAAGAACGAATGACCAGAGAAGATGATCCGAAGGTTTACTTGAAGGACGAAAACGGCAATAAGGTCTTTACGATGAGGGACCTGCCACAAAGTTTCACTGAGAAAGAAGACCGTGAGCTCTTTATCAATGACGACTTTCGATATCTCGTCCATCTGCTCAAGATGGCAAAGTTAATCAAAAAATCGGCAAAGGCTTTCGCCGATTTCGAGTGGTCGGTCGCCCTTCGCCAATGGGGAGGAATCGCGCTCGACTGGTGGCCTTTCTTCAATCGAGCGGCCACCGAAAAAGCGTTTGAATTTGCACGCTCCGAGGCGGCACAAGACCTTCCTGGTTATATTCGTCCAAAAGGTTCGAAGTCTTCGAAATCCTCGAAGACTTCGAAGATTTCGAAAGAAAAGGAGGGAACGCTGGAACCAGAAGGCGTTCAGGTTGCGCCTTGTGCTGAGGTCTTCGATGGGACCCTATAAATCTCCGGTGGGGCAGCACTACCATAGACTTCGAATCTCAAAGCGAGGCGCCGCCGTGCACCTCTTCACACCTAATGACCCGACTGACGGAGGAGCCTGTCTCGATAGTGTTTCCCTTAGAACCTATCCCAACATTCTTGGATAGATTCTTAAATTGGGTAACAAAGTCACTGACTGACCCCTTTACCCCATCTTTCGCTCTCTGCCAGTTTTCCTTCAAGAGTTTATTGCCATTCGGGGTGGTCGTAAGCCATAAAAAAGTGTGTCCTGATACCATTGCCGCGGTGGCAGCCAACAGTTTCACCGCTCCCACTCCCCGAAACGTTTGAACCAAACCGTAAGTCAAAAGATAAGTTGTGACAATCGCACCTCCTATCGTCATGAGTTCCACCGCTGCCCAATTTTCTTTGGTCGGAACTGGCGACAAGTAGGTCGAAAAGGCTAAAAGCGAGGCCGCATCCATTTCCGAAATGGTCTCTTTGGACACCCCTGTATCCTCCATTAAAATTTGACGAAGCTGTTCGCTCAAGCGCTGTTCCGCCGTTTCATTGCCCGACTGAATAGCGGCAGCAAGCGCAACGGCAACCCCGAAGCCCATTTTGTCAGTTCGAGAAAGAAGTCCATCAGCCAATTCTTCATAGCCTTTCTTTCTCACAACCTTTTCGGCCTTCATAAACGGCTGCGCCATCGGATATTGAATTTGCGGTTGGCCTCTAAGGGCCCGAAGAGTGTTGATTCGCGCGATCTTCTCATTGCTTGGAAGCCCGCCTTCATCATAGAGAGCCAAGAGTGCCCTATATCCCTCCTCGATCTTGGACTGAGACTTATCGCTGAGGCCTGTGGCGATAAGGGACTGGGCACCCTGCAACTCCGCCATTTTTTCTTCCATTGCTTTGGTGTTGCCGCGCATGCCAATACTTAACCCCAACCACCACATACGTGTTGCAAAGGGACGGATAAGCATTATGTAAGCAAAGCCCAGCGCTGCTGCGACAGGACCTTGGCCAGCCAACAGCACCCGACCAAACATTTCCAAGGTGAAAATGGCCTGCAACGTCTCTAACATTTGCAAATGAGATTTCCTGACTTGATTGCCAAATTCATTTTCTTCGAAATTAAAGGCAGACTTTAAAATGCCTCCCACCGTCGAAGTAAATGCTTGTGCTCGATCCCTGGCTTTATATCGCACATCATTGATCGCCGCGTAAATCTTCGCTTGGCTGGCTCGTAGGGTATCGAACTGCATTGCCTGAAGGGCCGACTGTTGACAGATGTATATGACCACCTGTTGCCACATATCATTGAAATGTGGAGGATTGACATACGCGGTTTGCGGTGAGTCTGGCTTGATGGTCAGGTCTGCTGGATTGTTTGGATTGGCGCGGGATCCTTCCAAAGCAACAAAGTATTGGCTAAACAGATAGTCCAAGATGAATTGAACCCTTAGTTCCTTAACTGTTTGATCAGAAGGCATTACCTGACTCAAGAACTCGTGGTTTTCAACGCCAAAATTAACGATCGAAGCCTTCATTTGAGCCAAGCCAATAAAGAAGTGTTGCTTCAGATATGTGAAAACCATTGTTTTTGGCTGTTTTAACAATTTTTCAGCCACGGGCTTGTATTCCTCGTAAGCTTTCAAAAGTTCAGCCGGGTCTATATTTTTTGTCGGGTCGATCCCAATCACACCCGCACCTATAAGAAGTTTTTGCAGATCTCGGGCGATGACCTTGTGGGGCAATCGGTTTTTCGTAGAAACGAGCTGCTCAAAGATATCTTTATCAAAACCATTCTGACGGTAAAACTCGATCGTTGCGATGTCGACGCCAGTCTGCTTGCTCACAATCAGTCCCGCGGCAACATGTGCGTACTCAGCTGCGCGCTGCCTTTGGGCGACTAAAAGCTCTTGGGCTTTTTCCCGCACAGCATCCTCTTTTGTCCTGGTATCTGCGTCTTTGAACGGATTCGCAAGGCCAAGGTAGAGTTCTCTCTCCGCTCCCGCAAGCTGTCCGAGTTCTGAGTTGGGTGTCACCTTTTGAGTCACGCTCAGATTTCGTACGAAGGCGGAGGCCATAGATCGATTGCCAACCTTAACGGCGATCCGACGTACATAAGAATAGGCGATAAAACCATACACTCGAATACCGAAGGTCATCGTTCGACGCCAAGTTTTGGTATTCTCGCCATAAGTCTCATTTAAGTTTCGCCAATAATGAGCCTCCGGAGTCTCCGCTGAATCAAATTGACGGGCTTTCATTGCGATGTACTTGCTGACCAAATCTGAAGTCATCAGGGTGATCGGAATTAACCCGATAAGAGCTATGCTGCTGATAATGAGCGGGACTTGAAAACTAGGTACCATCAAAATGGGCACCACATGCTGATAGACCGCTTCAATGACTCTTAGGTGACTGCCAAGGTATGGAAACAAAAGCGGCGAAGCCATGAGGGCTGACCCGCCGATAAAAATGGTCGTCAAGACAATATTTTCTTTCGCAAATTTGAGTGAATGCTTCCACGCTTTCACCGCCATCCGCCGCGCCATATTTTGCTGTTTCAACGCCGAACTTTCAAACGCAGCTTTTTTCATGTGATCGTATTCAAGATCCGCCATCGGACTCGTCGCATCCACATCATTTTCGGCTGTGGCTTTATCCCACTCTGCTGCGACCTCTGGCTCTACGCCCGCCAAATCCTCTGTGGTTGAATATCTGACCTGGGGTATGAGACGTTGCCAATCCCTCTCAAAATTAAAACCTTCGAGCTTCACACCGAGTTTTTCAGCGCGAGCGAGAGTTTGCGATGCTTCAAAGTGTGTCTTTCGCCACTCAGCCAAAGTCATTTGGCCTCGGGCCGCTGCCGCGAACTCTTTCAAAGCTTCAGCGGTTTCTATGAGCAGCTGGATTTGTTCTATTTTGAAGGATTTCAAAAGCTGGCGTTCCTGATCCTGTAATTTTTCTGGAGTTTGCATGTTCTCTAAAGCAATCTTATCTGCTGCAAGAAGTTTGCTAATTTTCTTTTCGTACAAATCGAACTTCGCAATATCTTGCGAGACCATGACTGCCTGAGCAGCTTTGATCATCGCCCGCTGTGCAACGATTGTATAAATGGCAGTGCGCGAATGGTAACCCAAAAGTCGCGATTTGCCATCAACCACTCCTCTGACAACAACATCGCCATTCATGATCAACTCGCCACCATCTTCTCCGACAGGAATCAAACTGCTGTTTTGAATTTCCTCATCCGTGAGGGGGCGATTTGTTGGTGTGACGTAAGAAGCCTCGACATTCGAAATATTCGCGGCCATCAAATCCACCGATGGATCACCTTCACGAGCAACATACAGAGTCATGGGACCTCGACCGAGATGAGTTGCAATTTGGCCAAAATAAATCGTTCGCAACCCGCCATCCCGCATTGCGAGCGATATCATTTCAGAGTCTCGCGCAACCGCCACGACATCGGCATCAGGTACCGTCTGCTCAACTACGACAGCGCCACCAGTTCCGTCAGCTCTAGCGCCAGAGATTCCTTCAATCACAAGGTTACGTCCTTCGATTCGAAAAACGACCGAAGTGAAAGGAATGCGCCCTTCGTGATTTGCCTCAAGCGCGTTGCCTGACCAAATGACCGACCGAGAACCATCATCGCTGGTCGGGCCATAAATGTTAATCTGCTGTTTGGCTTGCATTTCGCGGTCGGGATCGATCTCTGGGTCAGTGCCAGCCTCCACTGCTGCCACGACTTGATTCAAGCCGTTCGCCCCTTTGTCTGAACCTAAACCGCTCGCAAGCTCACGAGCCAACTCGTCACGGGTCTCGTCACTTTCGCCTGCTCCGGGGAGTGCCGCGAAACCATGGACTCCTTGTACACTCAGACTAAGAACCAGAATGAATTTTAGGAGCCTAACAGATGATGAATAAAAGAAATAACGAAACCGATTAGCCATTCATCCCCCAGTTCACTTGAGCCCGGCCATAACAAGGTGAGGTCGCCAGTAATTGCATATTCCCACCCAACTTCTGCATCCTGAAGTTTGCATCCTGAACCCTACCCTTCTTTTGATCTACTGATGATCTCCTAATCTTCACAATCACCAAGTCCTGCGCTCCAGTAATCCAGACTCTCTCAACCTGACGGCTTCGTGCCTGGGGTACTGCGGGAATTACACGACCAACACTCGCACCCGCCGTGCTTTTTTTCCTTTATTTGAAATTCCAGGAAAAAAGCATCGCTACTCAGCCGGTTGCGGAAGATCCCCAAATGCAAACTTCTGTTCAGCAACTTTTCCTATCAGGAATCATAGATGATGACCCGAAGCAACCTTATCTCTTGAATTTTTTTCTTAATAAAACTAAAGAGACATTATTGCTTAAATAACGATCATTGATCTGTTCACCTGATCGAATGCTTCTGCCTATCCAGCACTTTCTGAGCTTGGGCATGAAATGGGAATTCGGTCGCGTACACCCAAATTGACGTCTCCGAGGTCGAGGGGCAGCCCGAGTTGATAGCTGTACAAATGGGGTCGGAGGCGCAGAAATTTCTAATGAAAACAATCGTCGGAGAGCTGGCCGGCTGGGGCGAAGGGATCGTGCAATTCTATTTTCGGAAGAACGAGTGCCAACAACCGACAGACCGACCGCACTTCATGAACTGCAAAGCCAATTCCGGAATTATCCACATTTCATACTCGGAAAATTTCGAATCCTCTCGAACTCTCGCTTTGATGTTTAAGAATTTGGAATTTCGCACGACTCTAATACAGAACCAACTGGTCGCCGATCTATCATTTAACGGCAGCAATTCCAAATACGTCTTCAACCCATCAACCATTCAACTGCGTTTTCCCGCCGACAGCGACGGCACCTGCAAGGGTTTTGGTCGGTGGAAAAGAATCGATGCGGATAAAGACGTGGGGTTTTTTTGAACATCCAAAGGAAGTCCAACGGCTTGGATCATTCAACTTAAGGCTCTGCTTTTTTCTGTCTTTTTTTTCTGTCTTTCAATCCTCAAAAGCAAATGCTAATAATCCAACCATGGGCCACCTGGGCAACGTCTTAAGCGTGACTCTGGTTGTTTCTTCCTTTTCAAATCCGCTTTGCGCGATGTCTTGCAGTACCGTCAATGGGGACTCGCAAATTGGTCATGAAAACGAGCCTCAAATCAACAACGAAAACGACAACAAAAATGACGACGACAATGCAAGAAGTCGGGACGTTGCCGAGCTGGAAAGAAAGTTGCTGAGCAACCTCATTCAGACGCCGGAAAATCCCCCTGAAAATTTGGACCTTGATGTCGAGGCGATTTCAAGTGGTCAGCGTCCAAAATCAAAGTCAGCGTGGATGAAAGATCTGCGGGTTTTCTTAAGTAGAAATATTTCTAACGGTGTTCCTGTTGCAGAAAGTCGAAGCGTAAAGCGTCTTTTTTTCTACCGACGGGGTTCGCCGCCAACCGAAGTCAAATTCATTGTCGTACCCGCGGCAGCCAGCGCGGATGGCCTCGTGACCGTCAAAATCACTAGCCTTTCTAAAGAGGAGTGGGCAGACCAATTCAGGTTTGACTTAAACTATTGGCCCTTGCGGGCCGAGGCCCTCGGCATGTTTAAGACTCATCGATTCAACCAGTATCGGTACTCATTTCCCGAACCGGTCGATGGCCAATTTGAAGCCGCGGCTTTCTCACCAACCAGTCTGGCGCAACTGATGGACATTGTGAAAATTTCACTCCCCGATCTTGGTGATTATTTGATTCAAGTGAGAGAGCTGACCCAGATTTCAGAAATTCAACAGACCTGTATCACCAATGATCTGTATCTCCATGGGACAACCTTCAATTTCTTTTTTCGCATCCGCGGGGAAGCGCTCGTCTTTGTTAAAGCTGTCCAAAAGGCCTTTGGTGAGGATCCTCAACGAGGAACCGCGCGGCGGAAGCGTCGTCGGAAGAATCTTCGGAAAAATGAGGACTTGTTCTAAAGTTTCGCCATATCAAAGTTTCGCCATATCAATAACAAACCTGTACCGAACCTCGCTCTTAAGAACCCGCTCGTAGGCCGCATTGACCTGTTCCGGCGCGATCAATTCAATATCTGGAGTGATTTCGTGTCGGGCGCAAAAGTCGAGCATTTCCTGAGTTTCCTTGATGGAACCAATGACAGACCCCGCGTAACTTCGCCGCAACCGGATCAGCGAAAACGGATTGATGCTGAGAGGTTTTTCCGGAAGGCCGACGACCACCAGGGCTCCGTCCAGCTTCAGGAGTCCGAAATAATCGTTCATATTGATGTCGGCTGAAACCGTATTGATGATCAAGTCAAAGTGGTTGGCGTGCTCTTTAAAAACTTTCTGACTGCTGGTGGAAACAAAACGATGAGCTCCCATTTTCAGAGCGTCTTCGCGCTTTTTGTCGGAATGACTGAGGACGGTGAC
>PSRN01000178.1 GCA_003176075.1 Bdellovibrio sp. | reverse complement strand
ATATGTGAGCCGTTGACACCCACTTCGACCCATCCCTGAAAGCCAGGTTCTTCAGACGCCGCGGATCCGACCATCCCTTCGTCGAAGTAGTTATAGGCGATGACCGATCCAGCGCCGCCGGACTGCGCGACCATCACTTTGTTGGCCCTTATGGAAATGGAATTCTCCACCAGAATCTCAGAAGAACCCGTGGAGACAGCAATGGCATAACCTCCACCCCCGGGAACTGGCCAGTTGGCGTCATGAACATAGCTGTCTCGAAGTTCGCTTCCGAAGGCATTGTAAAATCCGACGCCATGGCCTAGCCATTGGGTGACCTCCACATTTTTGAGCCAACACCGGGCGCACCACTGAACATCGATGGCATCATCATCGGTTCCCGTCACTGTGAGATTTTCAACCCCGCCATTGATGACAAATGCCGAACTGTAGGAAGTGAGCTCGGCGTAGTGGATATTGCCGGAGCGGTAACTGATATGCGCAGGTGTTGTGAAGACGATGGTTGTGCTGGAGCAGGGGGCACCTGGAGAAGTGGCTCCACAAGAAGCAATCTGCTTAATCTCTGAGGTCATCCGGTCTTGTCTTGAGAACCATGAGGCCGCATCGCTCCCGTTGCCAGCTCCGGCAAAGTTATTGGCCGCCGTGGGAGTGGTTGGATAAGCGACCGGATCATCAACATATTGATAGGCTGGATTATGAACCTGGTAGGTGACGCGATAGTCTGACGCTGCAAGGATTGAAGTGGCAGTCCCTGCTCGATCGGGTTGCCACGAAGCTCCCGACGTTTCATCAAGGAGTACGAAATCGCCGACATGAAAGCCAGCCGCCGAAGTCACCTGTGCCGACATGTCGCCAAAGTTGACATCCGCCGTAAGGAGTGTCGATTGTGAAGTCCCCGTATTGGAAGATCCCGCTTGTGAGGTCAAATACCGTGCTGGACCCACGATGATGGCTGGATCATTGTGAGCACCCGGAGCATTGTTCGCGGGTTTTGAACCATTGGTGACAGCGATGATTGTCGCTCCAGCTCCTGCCCCACGCAGAACCGTGTAACTTGGAATAAGAACAAAGCCCGAATTAAAGTTGCAAGTTCCAGAGGTCAGTTGAACGACGGCGCCGGTTGGATTACTTAAATGAGAACTGTTGATCGTATTTTGAACGGTCACGAGGTCGGCCGTTGTATTGGTGCAGGTGATTTTTTTAACCACTGGCCAGGCCGGACTTGGAATTCCTCCATTATAGGTCACGCCGGGCTTCCAAACCGTCGCTCGGTCGCTTGGCAGAGAATACATACTGATGGACGGAGTCGGAGAGGGCGTCGGCGAAGGAGAAACGGATGGAGTGGGCGACGGAGTGGGCGACGGTGAAGCCGAGGGTGTCGGAGTCGACGATGGAGAAGGAGTGGCCGTTGGAGTAGGAGTGGGAGTGGGAGCGGGAGCGGGAGTGGGGTTAGGAGTTGGAGAAACTGCAGGTGTGGGTGTGGATGTGGGTGTTGGCGTAGAAGCAGGTGAAGAAGACGGTGTGAGAGATGGTGTGGGCGTAGACACCGAAGCTGGAGCCGGCGACACTGGAGCGGACATTACCGGAGAAAGCGAAAAGCCATTGGTGCAGCCAAGTTGGCTATTCAGGACCGACAGCAGGATGACGTGCCGGCATCTCCGCAGCGCTTGCTTTACGTTAGCTTGCTGACTTGCAAATCGAATGTTTTTATGACCGATTGGACCCATCCCTAATTCCTTTCGATCGTACATAAATGTAGAGCTAGAACCTTGATTCTAGCATTTGCTCCCGCAAGACCGATGAAGAATATGCCCGCTTCCCAGTCCGGGATTGCAATGATTCTCGAACAGGCACGGAGTTGCCAGTCGGTCCAAAAATTCGCGAGAATATGCCCAAATCATTGTCGCCACTGTTTATGGATCCCCATTTTTGTTTATTTTTGTTTACAATTTTTGTCGAGAGTGCGGACATGTCAGCAGAACCACCGGGAGTCATTTTCTACTCTCAAAAAACTTGCGACACGGCCAAAACCAATTCAAAAAAGAAGACAATCTCAAGTTCCACAAAGATCGGGGCAAGACTTTGTTCCAGCTCTGATTTTTGCAAAACCCATGTCGACGGCACGACCCTTGCTCGATATCAATTGACGGAGGAAATTTATGAGGGCAAGAGCTTGGTCGGAAAACGTTTTGGCCAAAATGATATCTTTGTCATCTTTGTGCGTTCTTGTCGGCATCGGCATGTTTATTTCCGCATGTACGAATTATAATTTTTCTCCAGCGCCGCCGGACCAAGCCGCCACTTCGTCCTCCTTTCCAGGCAATCCGCCTTCCCCTGTATCAACGCCTATCCCGACGCCAATTCCAACACCAATTTCAATTCCAATTCCGACTCCGACTCCGACTCCGACTCCGACTCCAATTTCAACGCCGGTCCCAACACCAACCCCTGTTGCAACTCCTGTTGCAACTCCCGTTCCAACACCGGCTCCAACACCAACCCCGATTCCAACACCGGTATCCGTGCCAACTCCAACTCCTCCCCCTGGGGATAGCCAGCTTGCCAGTGAAACGATTCAAGCCAACATCAACACTCCCATTCAATTCACAGGTCAATTGACCACCAATGCTGGCAACAACCCACAAGCCGCCGTAACTCCCACCGGCGGCACCGTGATCACAACCAGCAACGGGGGGACTTTGAAAGTCATCGATCCCGACAAATTGATCTTCCAATATACTCCCGGGCCTAATTTCAGAGGCGAGGACTCAGCGACCGTTTATCTGGTTCAAAATGGGGGAAAAACAACGTCGGCCACCATTCGAATACAGGTCGACAACTCCCTCGTGACCCTGAAGCCAGCCATTGCCGTTCGCGGCACGGGTTGCATCACCTGTCACGCCTCCATCGGCTCCAATATCGTCACGGATTTTGGCTATGGGGACCCTTACTTTTTCGGAGGACCCACTCTCGCCCCGACGGACCATACTTCAATCTATTCCGACGAGTCCACCGATCCGAGCTGGAAATACCTCAGTCAGCTGGGTCCCCAAGTGATTGTGCCTGTCGCGCCAACGACCTCTCTGGCCAAGGTCAACGCCCCCTCATTGGCCGCGTATTTGCGGGGTGTCCTCGCGGGCTCTCCCATTCCTTCGGTCCGAAATTCAACGGTCACGGAGGTCAGCTCGGTTTACATTGGCGCCCCCAGCGCTGACCGGATTCGGCAAGTGGGATTTCTCAGCTCGCCAGAGACTTTCAAATATGCACCGGATTACAACCAGCCGAAGCTGGATCCGAATCTGTCATCATTTACCCAAGGGGGTACGACGGTTTATCAAAACAATGGATCGTCACCCATGGTTTGCTCTGGAGATATCATCATCGATGGAATTCTTGTTCTCAACCGTCCGATCATCAGTTCGCAAACAGGTTGCCGGATTTATGTCACTCAATCTGTATTCCTCTATGGTCCGGTCACCTTTTCGGGCGGCAATCCGTTGAACGAAAACCTGCAGATTGTGAGTGCACGGTCAATCAACCTTGGACTTGGAACCAATACCTGTGCGGCACCGAGTATTGGGGCCAACAGTCTGATTTACCGGCTTCAGGTCGAGGATCGACGTAAGTTTTATTTCACGCGCGGCGAACCTCAAAAAACAGTTCAACAAAAACTCGATGACATCGTCGCGGATGCCAACTTGGCGGGCATGAACAGCCTCGTGGATGCCGCGTGTGAGCCTCAGTTTGGTCGAACGGTCAGCTTTAGTCGGCTCATTCTCAATGCTCCCATTGTCTTCAGTCGGTATCAGGGTGGATTCAACGGCTCGGTGATCGCCGAGGTGGCTTTGATGAGCCTGAACAATTTTGTCTTCCAATTTGATGAGATATTTTCGAACCACCCCGTCCTGCCGCTCCTCAGGCAAGACGACTACCTGATGATCAAGCAATGAAATAGGGTTGACGGTTTTCTGTTCGGCCGTCAGCCTCATCTGGTCACCGTAAATTCATCCACATCCCGCTCATTCAACTGCAGCAAAATCCGCTCGGCCAGCACCCGATGAAACCCACGTAGCGCCGCGATTTCTTCGACGGTGGCCGCTTTGATCGCTTCAATGTTCGGAAAGTGCCGCAGCAACTCCCGTTTTCTCTTTTCTCCAAGGCCGACGACGAAATCAAGCTCAGACTCCAAGGAACTCGCCTCGCGCAACTTGCGGTGGTAGGTGATGGCAAAACGGTGGGCCTCATCGCGGATGCCAACCAAAATCTGAAAGGCTTCCGATTGCGGTCGAAAAATGACGGGATTGGCACGACCCGGCAGAAAAAATCGCTCCTCGCTACTCACCACCTCGGCATCACTGAAGGTTCCTTGCGTCCTTGCCTTTGCCAGGCCGACGACGGGAATATCCTGTCGGCCGATTTCCTGCAGCACCCGGACAGCCACTTGCAACTGCCCCTTGCCACCGTCCACCACCAATAATTGAGGATCGTCATACTCTTGATGGGCAAATCGGCGCGACAGCACTTCGTGCATCGAGGCATAGTCATTAATCCCTTCGACACCGCGGATTTTGTAGCGGCGATAGTGCTCCTTACTCGGCACGCCTTCCTCAAAGACGACTTGGGAAGCGACTGTCTCCGACCCTTGAAAGGTTGAAATATCAAAACACTCAATGCGCCCGGGAAAATTCTTAAGCTCCAGGCGTTCCTCAATTTCGTGCAAGCCAAGTTTCTTTTCCTCGGATTTAGTCACGTATTTGGTGAAGTGAGCGTTCGCATTCTCAGAGGCCATCTCCACCAACGCGTGACCTTTCTTTTCGGTCGGAAAGCGCACCCGCACTTCCTCACCCTTTCTTTCCCTGAGCACATCCGCCAGCAATCGGTTCATATCGCCCCCCAAATCTTCAGGCAAAAGGAGCTCATCCGGGATAATGTTGTCTTCATAATACTGATTCAAAAAAGAAACCAACCATTCCCGCGGATCTTCCAGGTTGTCGTGTGGATCCAAAAGCGGAAAAAAATGCGATCGCGTGCCAATGACCCGTCCCTGTCGAACGTGCAGCGTCTCAATCAAGGTCCCGCGGTCGTCGCCGTGATAGCCAATGGCGTCCTGATCGAGGTCGCTGCTGGCGTTGATCACCGCCTGTTTTTCCAAGACCGCCTGCACGGCCTGGACCGAATCCCGCAACTTCGCCGCCACTTCAAATTTTTCTTCCTTCGCCGCCTCCTGCATCCGCCGGGTCAGTTCACGCACGACTTTTTGATTTTGGCCGCGCAAGAAGGCTTTGGCCCCTTCAAGGTCCCGGCGATACTCCTCGCGGTTCACCAGGCCCACGCAGGGTGCGTTGCATCGACCGATCTGATGAGTCATGCAGGGTCGTTTGCGAGTGCGAAATACAGCATCGGTGCAATCGCGTATCTTGAAAGTCGCGTTGAGAAAGCGAATCGTCCCGTGGACGGCCGCACCACTTGAGTAGGGCCCAAAGTAAAGACCTCCGTCTTTCTTCACTTTGCGGGCCAAATAGAGCCTTGGAAAGTCATCAGCCCAAGAAAGTTTGATGTAAGGGTAAGACTTGTCGTCCTTCAGACGGATATTGTATTTCGGCCGATGCTTTTTGATCAGTGAAGCTTCCAGCAAGAAAGCTTCGACTTCGCTTTTCGTGACGATAAACTCAACGTCCTCAACCAGACGAACCAACAGAACTGTCTTTGGCGAATTTTCGTGTTTATCGGCAAAATAACTGCGGACACGATTCCTCAGGTTTTTCGCCTTGCCGACGTAGAGGATTTTGTCATGGGCTGACTTCATCAAATAGACGCCGGGCAGAGTCGGCAGGGACTTTACTTTTTCGCGGATCTGCGCCTTGACTTCAGTCATCCCACTTCACCCGCCGCCCAAGTCGGTGCCTTCGGCACCTCCGCTGCCCAAGTCGGTGCCTTCGGCACCTCCGCAGACCACAGCCTTCAAGTTGAGGTCCAAAATCTGCAGCCGTTTGATTTCGTCACGAATCCTGGCCGCCTGTTCAAATTCCAGTGAATCGGAAGCCTTTTTCATTTGGCGGCGAAGCTTCTCGATCTCTTTGGCAATCTGCGTGGGTTGCTGATGAAACTTTTCAAACAAACCCTCCTCTTCTTTTTTCATCGGCAGCGCCGGGTTGCCATCGAATAGATCACCCAGACCTTCTTGAATGCGTTTGCGAATGGTCGAAGGGGTAATCCCGTGCTGACGATTGAAATCCGATTGAATCTTTCGCCGCCTTTCCGTTTCAGTGATCGCCTTACGCATCGATTCAGTCACCCGATCGGCGTACAGAATAACCGTGCCATTGATGTTTCTCGCCGCCCGCCCGATGGTCTGAATCAACGATCTCTCGGAACGCAAAAATCCTTCTTTGTCGGCGTCCGTGATCCCCACCAAACTGACCTCCGGGATATCCAGTCCTTCACGCAAAAGGTTGATCCCCACCAAGACATCAAAAACACCCAAACGAAGATCACGAATGATCTCGACCCGCTCCATGGTCTCAATATCCGAATGAAGGTACTTCACTTTGACGTTGAGAGCTTCAAAATACTCCGTCAAGTCCTCGGCACTTCGCTTGGTCAGCGTGGTGATCAGCACCCGTTCTTTCCGCTCGGCCCGTTTGCGGATTTCCCCGAGCAGATCATCGACTTGATTTTTCACCGGCCGAACTTCCACCAGCGGATCCACAAGCCCCGTCGGGCGGATGATTTGCTCAACGATAATTCCCTCAGACTTTTTGAGCTCATATTCGCCGGGAGTCGCCGACACGTAGACAACCTTGTCCATGAAGTTTTCGAATTCTTGAAAATTCAAAGGCCGGTTGTCCAAGGCGGAAGGGAGGCGAAATCCATGCTCCACCAAAGTCGTTTTGCGCGCCCGATCCCCCCGGTACATGCCACCGATCTGCGGAATCGTGACATGGGACTCATCGACAAAGGTCACGAATTCATTCGGAAAATACTCCAGCAGCGTCGGCGGCGGCTCCCCCGGTGCCCGGCCTGTCAGGTGCCGTGAATAGTTTTCGATTCCCTGGCAAAAACCCATGTGCTCCATCATTTCAATGTCATACAAAGTGCGCTGTTCCAGGCGTTGCGCTTCCAGCAGGCGAATTTCCTTTTGCAAAAACTGCAGCCGTTCCCGCAATTCGTCGCGGATGGTCCCGATGGCCAATTTCAATTTATCGTCGCCGGTCACATAGTGAGAGGCCGGATACACAGCCACTTGATCCAACTCCTCCAGCACTTTTCCGGAGATGGGATCGATCCACGCCAATTTCTCAACATAATCCCCAAAGAGTTCAATCCGCACCGCCTTTTCTTCTTCATAAGGCGGGAAAATTTCCACCACGTCCCCTCGGACCCGAACAGTGCCGCGGAAGAAATCGACGTTATTTCGCTGATATTGAATGCGTATCAACTCCCGTAGCAAATGGTCCCGGCGGATCTGAGTATTGACCTGAATGTGAATCATCATCCCTTCGTAGGCCTCGGGGCTGCCAAGACCATAAATACAAGACACGCTGCTGACGATAATCACATCGCGCCGGTCAAAAAGCGACCGTGTCGCCGAATGGCGCATGCGATCGATTTGTTCGTTGATCGCCGAGTCTTTCTCGATATAAGTGTCGGTCGTCGGGATATAAGCTTCAGGCTGATAGTAATCGTAATACGAAACAAAATACTCCACCGCATTGCGGGGAAAGAGCTCCCGAAACTCGGCATAGAGTTGCGCCGCCAACGTTTTGTTGGGCGCAAGGACAAGAGCCGGCTCATTGAGTTGGTGGATCACTTGCGCCATGGTGAAGGTTTTCCCGGAGCCAGTCACCCCAAGCAGCGTCTGATGGCGAAGATTCTGCTGGAATCCATGCACCAATTCGGCAATGGCTTTGGGTTGGTCTCCAGCCGGCTCAAAGGGCGAATGAAGTTCAAATTTTCTTTTCATCGACCTACTTCGTCACTTCCCAAAAGCTTCCATCCCTGGTATCGGCCACGCTGATCCCCATTCGTACAAGGGCATCGCGAATCTCATCGGACCGCCGATAATCTTTCAAACGGCGCGCCTCCATTCTTTCCTTCACCATCTCATCGATTTTCGCCCGCGACAGAGCAAGTTTACCAAGGAGGTGATCATCAAGCTCACGTAAGAAAGTTTTGGCCGGCTGCTGAAATAGACTCGTCAGTTGGCCGATGCGCCCGACAAAGTTCTTAAATTCAAGGGCCGTCGCCACATGTTCGGGCTTGCAAGGAACTCCCCGCTTGACGCGGGTGTTGAAATGTCGAACCAAACCAAACAGGTGAGCCATTGCTTCAGCCGTGTTGAAATCATCGTTGAAGGCCGCAACGGATTGTTTCCACGCCTGCTCGCACAGCTTCGCAAATTCAGCAGCAGCGGCAGGGGTGGCGGCAAGGGTCGCGGTGGAGGCGCCGACCGCGGCCCCTGGTACAGACGTGGTGGGCGGTGACGATTGCAGTGACGAAGAGTCCGACACTTCTTCGGCCAACGCCAACGCCGAGTAAATCCGAGCCAAGCTGGCGATGGCCTGGTGAACGGCCTCGGGCGACAAATCCAGAGTGCTCCGGTAATGGACGACGAATACCATGAACTTCAATACTTCAGCGCCATACTCGTCCATGAAATCCCGTCCATGAGTCACATTGCCAACGGATTTACTCATTTTAGCGCCGCCGAAATTGACCATGTTCCAATGCATCCAATACTTCACGAAAGGCTTTCCCGAAGAACCTTCCGACTGGGCAATTTCATTTTCATGGTGAGGAAAAATCAAATCCATCCCGCCGGTGTGAATATCAATCGTCTCACCCAAGTGTTTGTAAATCATGGCTGAACATTCAATATGCCAACCGGGGCGCCCCTTTCCCCAGGGCGAGTCCCAAAAAGGCTCTCCTGGCTTGGCACCTTTCCAAAGAACAAAGTCGAGGGGATCCTTTTTTTTGTCGTCCCTTTCAATCCTTACGGCCGTCAACATATCGTCGGGATTGCGGTGGGACAGCCTGCCGTAGGAGGGGAAAGACCGGATCGAATAGTTGACATCCTCACCCGCCTGATAGGCTTTTTTCAAATCCACAAGATTTTTGATCATTGCAATGATGGCGTCCATGGACTCGGTCACCGTGGGATTGCGATCGGCGCGCCGAAGTCCCAATCGATCGTAATCTTTTTGGTACTCAATAATGTATTTTCGCGCCACCTCATGAGCTTCAATTCCCTCGCGGCGGGCCCGATCAATGATTTTGTCTTCGACATCGGTAAAATTGCAGTGGAAAACCACCTGATATCCCTGATGGCTGAGCCACTGGCGGACAAAATGGAAGAAGATATATCCACGAAAATTTCCCACGTGAAGCAGGTCATAAACCGTGGGGCCGCAGGCGTAAATCTTGACCTGAGGCGGCTGCAAGGGTTCAAATTTTTCCTTCTTTTGCGACATGGAATTAAAAATCATTAAACTCATGAAAGGCACTTCTCCGCGCGCTGAATCAGGGAATGACGGGAAATCAAGGGAACAAGGATCTTCAATTCCGTCCCGTGAGGCTTGCCAATGACCGCCACTCGAATCGGCATGAATAAGAACTTTCCCTTCACCTGCGCCATTTCTTTGACCCGATCCTGAAGTTTTAAAAACCCCTCCCCGGTCAGATGGTCCGAGGTTTCCGCCTGCAAGAGACCCTTCCATGTCTCAATGACCTTGCGGCTTGATTCCCAGGCCAAAGTCTCCTGTCCCTCGGGCACGATCGCAAAGTGAGGATCCGAAATCGGACGATAAAGTTCAACCGCATCAACCAGGGTTTCAAGGTTGGTCTTAAAGACCGCCACACTTCGTTTGTGCCACGCCGGATCTTCCGGAAGCTTCAATCCAGCCTCCTTGAGAAATGGATCGATCAGCCGCCAGATCTCGTCGTCGCTCTTGGCCCGCAAGTGGGTGGCATTGATCCAGCGCAATTTCGCGATATCAAAGGCCGCTCCCGCGGGATGAAACCGATCCAATGAGAAGGCGTCAATAAGCTCCGTCCCGGTCAAAATCTCTTTCTCTTCGGGGTGGGACCAGCCCAGCAGGCAAATGTAATTATTCAGCGCCTCCGGCAAAAAGCCTTCCAACTTGAACTCATGACAACTCGTTGCCCCCCGGCGCTTGGACAGCTTCTTGCGGTCCTCATCCAAAACCAACGAGAGATGGCCGAACCGTGGCAACTCCCAACCCATGGATTCATAAATCATCATTTGACGAAGGGAATTCGGCAAGTGCTCTTCCGCCCGCAAGACATGGGAGATCTTCATCAGATGATCGTCAACCACGCAGCAGAAATTGTAAACCGGCATTCCACCACTGCGAAGAAGAACAAAATCCCCCACCATATCCGAAGGAAACCGCACTTCGCCCCGAACCAGGTCGTGAAGCACGTACTCCTTGCCCACGCTCGTGCGAAAGCGCACGACGGCGGAATCGCCGGCTTTGATGCGCTCCAGGGACCGCTCCAATGGCCACTCTTGGTAGGGGCTATTGAGGTGTTGATGGCGACCCTCCTGTTGCGCCTGTTGCTTTTGGGCTTCAATTTCGGCGTCGGTCATAAAGCAATAATACGCCTTTCCGGCACGCAAAAGCTCCTCGGCGACCGAGCGATAAATCGCGAGACGCCGGCTTTGTCGATAGGGCCCCAAGGGTCCTTGATCGACCAGCGTCTCCGGGTGGGGCCCTTCGTCCCACTCCAATCCCAACCACTGCAAATCCTCCATCACTCGGCGCAGTGACTCGTCGGTGCTGCGGGCCTCATCCGTGTCTTCAATGCGCAGGATGAAGGACCCACCGTTCTTACGGGCGTAAAGATAATTATAGAGAGCCGTCCGCGCGCCTCCAATATGCAGGTATCCGGTGGGGCTTGGGGCGAATCGCAGTCTGACTTTTTCACTGGCAGCAGGCACGCAAAGACTCCTTTGCTTGAACTCGAACTTTTAACATTCAAGCTTAGAACTCCTCGACAGAGTCGTCCAGCGGAGTCATCCAATTAAAAAATGGTGTAACTGGTCAACCCGAACGTTTTCTTGAGTGATCTGAAAGTGATCACTCAAGAAAACGTTCGGGTTGACCAGTTACACCATTTTTTAAACTGATTTTTAAGAAAATTTACCCACACGTTTTGGAGAAGACCCGCTTTATTCAAGTGAATCAAAGACCGAAAATCGCGCGAACTTCCTGCTGTTGAGAAAGCTCATCTTGGTCGACCGCCAGTGTCAGCTCTTTCATTAAAAGCTTTCGGGCGCTCTCCAGCATATTTCGTTCACCGTAGGAAAGCTCCTTATCAACTTTCAAAAGAAACAAATCGCGCAACACTTCGGCAATTTCATAGACGGAACCGGTCTTGATTTTTTCCATATACTCACGGTAACGACGGTTCCATGTTTGATTGTCAATTTTGACATCGGTCATCTTGAGGATCTCAATAACCTTATTCGCTTCATCCCGGGAGATAATGGGTCGAAGCCCCACGCTGGACACGTTGTTCTTGGGAACCATGACCTTTAAACCTGTGTCTCGGATTCTCACCACGTAAAAATCACAGCGGCTCCCCATAATTTCTTTTGTTTCAATAGCTACAACTTGACCCACACCATGGCCGGGGTAAACGGCACTGTCACCGACCTTGAATTCAACCGGTCCCATTGGCGGAGGGCGAAGACGTTCACGTTGTGAGCGTTCACGCAAGACTTTTTCTTTCGGGCTGGGTCTAGTCATTCCTTCCCCTTCTTGATGGAAAGGCCACGGATCCTTTGCAGAGTTTTCTGTAGATTTTGCACGTTGGCTTCCCCGAATGGTCTCTTATTCTTCATTCCGTGCAAGATCTCGTCCGCGACCCACTTCCTGACGGCGAATTATATAACAGAATTGACACAACTAATCAAACGAGAAACGCTCAGCGGGGCGCATAATTGGCAAGG
>PSRN01000291.1 GCA_003176075.1 Bdellovibrio sp. | reverse complement strand
TTTTCCCAGGAGTTCGCTCCGACCTCGATCGCCGCCGCTGAAATTCAGTCGATGTTTCTGGATAGCTTCCTCAGCGATCCGGTCTGGCTCCATCGCTATGCCCGGAACGCCAAGGGTGAACCCATCCCGGTCGAACTTTTGCGGGAAATGAAAACGGAAAGCCTGCGATTCGGTGCCCGCGGTTTGCGTCGGGGGATGGTCGTTCCCTTCGCGGAAAAGGCGATTTACGAGTTGAAGGAGAACGAGTTGACACCGGAACGCGTGCTGCAAGTGGTTCGTGAAACCGAACATAGGCTCCTGGGCGGAGATTCAGCGATGCCAACCTTGGCCATTCCCCATCCGTGGGAACGGGACACTTCAGCCTATTATCACTCGTATATCCTGGCTGAGCTTGCGGTCTATCAAACCCGTCGATTCTTCATGCGCAAATTCGGATCGATTGTCGACAATCCGCGCCTGGGAAGGGAACTGACGAAGTTCTATTGGGCGCCCGGGAATTCGCTGACCTTTTTAGAGTACGTGACCAATTTGACGGGAGAGAATTTCTCTGCGGACGCGGCCGTCAGCGAGCTGACCCATCCCATTTCGGCGGCCGGGCGGGATGTGGAAGAGGCTTTGGAGCTCGAAGCCCGAACGCCCCATCCCGCCGAACCTGTTAACTTGAACGTCAATCTCATCATGGAGCACGGGGGACAAGTCATCACCGATAACATGAACGGAAAGTCCTTTGAGCAAATGGCCGAAGAGTACGCCCAGTGGCTGCAAAAGCAAACTGAGGCCAAAAGACTCGGCAAGTAAACCAAGTCGGTGCGTAGTAAAACACTACTCAACTTGAATTTTTAGGAGGGGGTATCGAATGAAGAATGTTCTGCTTACTGTTCCGCTGACTGTCCTTGCGACACTTGGCGTTTCAGCACATGCTGATTTGAAAGAGGGCTCTTGCTCAAACGCGCAAAAGGCCAAAGTCGTCACTGAACACTCCGCCATGATCGGCGGAAATGCGGTTGACTACACGGCCACCGCCGGATTCATGGAAGTCGTCGCCGCGGACCAGAAGTCCAAGGCCTGCATCTTCTATACGGCCTACGAGAGCAAAGCGCGGCCGGCGGCGCAGCGGCCGGTCATTTTCGCGTTCAACGGCGGGCCGGGTTCGTCTTCCGTATGGCTCCACCTCGGCCTGCTGGGGCCGAAGCGCGTGGACATGGGTGCCGACGGTCTGCACCCGCCGTCTTCGCCGGCGCTGATTGCGAACCAGTTTTCCATGCTGGACATCGCGGATATCGTGATGATTGATCCTGTGGCCACTGGCTTCAGTCATGCCGAAGGCAAAGCCAAGAACGATGCATTCTTCGGCGTGCGCAACGATTACACCGCCGTGGCTGAGTTTGTGCGAAACTACCTCATTGAATACAAACGTTGGCTTTCCCCCAAGTTCCTGATGGGTGAGAGCTATGGCGGCATTCGCGGCAGCCTGTTGGCGGATTATCTGCAATCCAATATGAACATTCGCGTCGATGGGCTGATCCTGATCTCGCCGGCGCTGTCCCGCACGACATTTTTCAGCAAATCAGACAATCTGATTCCTTACGTCACATATTTCCCGAGCTTCGCGGCCACGGCCTGGTACCACAAGCGAATCGACGCCAAATACGGGAGTTTGACGGTGGACGAGGTTTACAATGTCGCGAAGAAATTTGCCGATACACGCTTGCTTGGCGGCCTGATGCTGGGCGGGGTCCTGAGCGCCGCCGACCGCGAGAATCTGGCGCAAGAAGTGGCCGAGTTCCTGGGCACCAGTAAAGCGGAAGTGCTGGGGCGTGATCTGCGTATTACCGATGATTTTTTCTATAACGGGTTTTTCGCCGACTCGCGCCGGACGACGGGCCGTTACGATAGCCGTTTCACTGAACTCAATGTGGCTGAGAACACCGGCGATCCCAGCGGGGAGGCTCCAGCCTTGGCCTATGCCGCCGGCGTCAATGACTATCTGCGCACGGAGTTGGGTGTGCAGACACCCTCGCCGTACAACCTGCTAGGCCATATCACGAGTTGGCCTGATGAGAGCGGTGGTTGGGATGTGATGCCATCGGTCTCACATGCGCTGCGCTCGAATCCCAGATTCAGCGTGTACATCGCCAGCGGATATTTTGATTTTGCCTGCCCGATGGAAACCGTGGCCTATGAGATTCGGCAGATGCCCATGTCCAGCCTGCTGAAAGACCGCATCCAACAGGATCGTTATTTTGGCGGCCATATGATGTATTTGAATCCGGACGCACTCCAACAGCTCAAAGCCAATATCGGTCAGTTCGTGCTCAGGCAGTCGGCGGCGGTTGAAGGGGTGTCGGCGTATTTGGCGGGGGCGGTTCAATGACTGCTTTTGCCGCCCCCCCACTTCTTAGACACGCTCTTACTGAATCAAATTCGGAGTTCCTGCATCGAAGCGGGCTTTTGCCGGGAGTGTTGTCAAGCCGCCCGTTGCCGGGTTGACCCACGGCCATGGGTTAGAACCTGTACCAACGGACAACATCGTGGATGAAGATGAATCGTCTGCTCAACCCCGTGTGCTTGACGTTACGGAGCCGGAGGTAAATTCCGACTTCAATTTGCAAAAACAAGAGACTCCGCGAGCTTTCACAGAGAAGGCGTCCTTAACCAATTGCCATTGCTGTTTACCGCGCCGGGGCGTTTGGGCAGCCGAGCTGGGTGGCGATCCCCCCAATGGCTTCCCGAAAAGCTTGGGTGTTTCTTATCGCGGAATTCGACTTCAAAAGACGATTGAGGTGTTCAAGGCCACTGAAGATCTGGGCATAACCACATCCAGCTTTGAACAGCAGACCGATTCCGTAAAAATTGACTTTTTCCAAAACGCTCGCGAGTGGCACGGCCGCTCCTCCAGCCACAAACAGAGCCGTTTCCGCGAAACTGACCTTGGCGCTGTAATAATTTTGCATGGCTGACTCTAAGCGAGCATACAACCGTCTCACGGACTCCTCGTCCAAGCCCTCGTCGTCGACCGAGTGAATGAGATGGATCAAAAAATCCTCCTCCTCGACTTCCGCGGATCGGTGGGCGTTAAAAAGCGAAAATCCAACCTCGGCGGTCAGGGCCACTCCCGCGACCGTACCCGCGGTCTGGAATCTTCCCCATTG
Source organism: Bdellovibrio sp. (assembly GCA_003176075.1). Classification (GTDB taxonomy): domain Bacteria; phylum Bdellovibrionota; class Bdellovibrionia; order Bdellovibrionales; family Bdellovibrionaceae; genus PSRN01. The sequence goes on along the minus strand of PSRN01000291.1, from coordinate 8,189 downwards.
CGTCGCAAGGAATTTCGCGGCCTTGGTATTCAAAACAAAATCCTCGGCCACACTCAAAAAGTGGGGAGGCTTTTCAAACAGCTCAGTGGGCCTTTGCATCAAAAGCGAACTGCCAAAAATGGCCATCAAGCCACTCTCAACGGCGCGACCCACCTTATCTTCCAGGGTGGTGGATTGGCGGCGCCAGTTGTGCATCTGACAAATTCGATCAACCACGGCGTCCGTCTGAATCTTGTGGCTGGTCGTCAGTTCTTGCATAGCCAATTGATCGGAGGGACTGAGCAGGCCCGTCGGCTTGCCCCCGGACGCTAGAAAAAGCAGGACCTCCATTGAATCACGGGAATTCAGGCTCCACATTCGCTGAAACATGTCATATTCGCTCCGCAGCCGTCGAGTCGTTCCACCTGAAGAGGCGCCTGCCGTGAAATCGGCGACGAGTTGGATCATCCGGTCGTCCAAAATCGCAATTGATTCATCCAACATTTTCTCAAAATCCAAGCGAAACAGATTTCGCTCGGCTGGAAGGGTGAGTGAGCAAAAATAGGACGGAGACAAAAAATCGTTCCGGAGGATTTCTTCCAAGCCGTTTTTGATTTCATCATAATGGTCAATATTCAAATACTGATAAAGAGGCGTGCTTGGCAGCATGAGCGGCAGAATGCCTGAACCCGTGATGACGAAGCGAAATTCATCTCGAAGGCTGACAAAACCTTCAAGGGCTTGGTGAACCACGGACTCATACTTTTCCTTGTCAACGACGCAGCGAAATCCAGGAAGACCCCGATAGCCAAGGAACTCACCACCGAACAGGGTGGTGGAGACACGAACTGAGCGGGCCTGTTCGATCGCTGGCCTTAAATCTTCAAACAAACCCCCGAGAGTCGCGATCGATTCCCGCCGGGCCCGACCGGCCTCCGCGCCATCATCAAGATAGGGACTCAAATCTGTTTCCCGGATCAGCCGTCGGCACTCTTCATCACGGCAAAATTTCTCATAAAGTTCAGTCCGTGAGGAGTTTGCGGGATCGGAGTACTGGCGGCGATAACGAAGATACCCGCCGAGCAACCGTGGAAGCTCGATGGTCGCGAGAGAAAGCCGCGCCTGACGCAGCTCCAGGATGGCAGCGAGTTCACAGGATTGGGTGCCGCAGGAGGAGAACCGGCGGAGGGCCATCTCCGCCCCCCAAGCCTGCTCGATGATCTTTCGATAAAGCCCTGAGCGATCATCCCTGCCGAAATAAGCTGGCATCAAATGGAAACCGTTAAATAAGCTCGACTGACCGGCACAAGAAGGAAACGTCTCCTTTTTGTAATCGAGACTGAAATCCGCGATCGTAAATAGGGTTTCAATGCGGGTCTTCAGAATCTCCGGATCCAAGGGACGTCCCCGGTAGAGAACGGGATTTTTCTTTGCCTTTTCCCGGAGGAAGTTGTCGACCCTCGAATCCGCCAGACATTTGTAAAATTTGTCCAAGTCATCGATGAAAAACAAGCGTGGATCTGTTTCTTCTGACAGCGAATAGGACATGGGCATGGAATCAAACCTGATGCGCTCGGGACGCTCAACATTGCATTGGAAAGTCGCCCCCGCATCCGACGACGCGTGAAGAAATAAACTGAGCATCAAGACTCTGAAAAAACGATGAGCCACCGCCAATTCTCCAGTGCCCCTAGCCTCCGGCTTCCCCACTCTTGGGTTGACATTTATTTTTCAAAATGTGGTTAGCTGATTGCATCAAGAGCTGGGTTTGAAAGTAGCGCTGCCGGATCGGAATACCTGAGCCGCTCTTGCCGCTCGCCAAGATCATTTTGCAATAAGTGATGGGTACATTTTCACACTCCACGGGAACCCTGTCCATTTTGGCGAACTCAGGGTCGTAAGGAATGAATTTGTACACCCCGCTTTGACAATCGAATACCTTCATTTCTGAAATGGCCCCACGGTGGTCAAACAAAAGATCAATGGCCCTCGCATCCGGTCTTGAACAGGCCGTGTCGTGATTAGTCCTGAACTCGAGAGGCTCCCCCGTGGAAGCATTCATTCTCACCGTGAAATACTCCTTCATGGTATCCGTCGAGTGAAAAACAACGTCGGCGACCACATCTGCGGCGGTGCCGGAGGCACCGACTTGGGGTTCGAGCGAACAGGTGTTTGAGGCTTCGTCGGGACGAAAATTCACCGGTAAATCTTCGACCACTTCACGGGCAAAATGCACGGCCTGTTGCTTCGCGCTCCGCAACTGGATACACAGGTTGACCTTTTGGTCCGATCTGTCGCTGCAGGTTTGCTGAACGAGGTTGAAGGTCTCCGGCGATTTGATCAGCTCCAAAACCGGCAAGCTGCTGCTCGTAAAAGGAGTCATATCGTTTGCCGAACATTTCGATCCGCGCAAATCCATGTTTTCGGGGTCCTGATTGGCGAAGAAAGAGCAAAGATCAATTGTTTGGTTTTGCAAATTGCAACCGCAGGCCGGAATGCTCGTCTTTTGCCAAGAGCCCGCGATATTCACTTTATAATGGCAAGTTTCATCAATCCCGGTGAGAATTCCAATTTCATTGAGGTGCTTGATTCCTTCGTCAAAGGAGAGGCTCCGCAAGTTCGTACCCTTGTCCAAACTACGAATGAGTTCGCTGCCAAATTGCGCCACGCTGAGAAGCCCGAAGAACCAATTCATACGCCGGTTCCATCGCCGGGGTTTAATCCCCCGCTTTTCATCGGCGAGCGCCCGAATTGCATTGCGGTACTTTCTGTCACCGAGCTTGCGAATCGATTCGGCCATTGTTCTTCCGAAGGGCTCCAAAGAAATTTCAGTGTATTCCAATTCCTTCCTGAAGACTTCCGAGAGGTGCGGCCCATCGCCTTTTTGGAGATAGAGGTTCCCTTGTTCTTCGAGATCGAGCAGGCCTTTCAGCTTTGCGTATTTTGTGGCCGCATAGGCCTTCGCCTGGGGCAATTCCGCCAGCCGCTCAAAGGCTTGAGGTTCTGCGGCCGCGAATTTCTCAACGGATCGCGCCGAGAAACCTTCCCTTCCGGCCACCGCGGACTTGCTGACGGAGCCGCCTCGGGCGGCGGAGCTTGTGAAGGCCCCGACCCGGGCCCCGTGCTCCTTCAAAAATCCTTCGAATTCCGTCGGATTTTCCTTCGCCCAAGCCAGGAAATTCGCCCTGAATTCCTTTTTGTAGAAGCCATTCAATTCCGCGACGACCAACATCCGCGAGAAACGTACTCCGGCGTTGGCCTTCGCCAAACTCGGATCGGTGATCACTTCGCCCACGGTTACCGGGCGAAAACCGCCGCGGCCGTCGCTAATTTTGACGAAGTCACCCTGCCCATCAGGGATGGGGGAATTCCAATGTTCAATGCTAAAGTTCGTCGCCCTCTCACTGATTTCAACATTGGCTAGCTGGCCCTCTTCCGTCAGGTGCTCAAAACGGATGTTGATGTCCTCGACATAAATAACAGGGTGCTTTTTTTTATCCAGACCCTTGGACACTTTAATTGCGCTCTTTTGAGTTTTCATTGTTTCTTTGGCATCGTTAAAGACCTTATCAGTTCTTGGGTTTACGGTCTTTGCTTTTTCCCAGTCCCCTGGCTTGGTCACGAATTGAATGGAAGCGTTGGGGTCTCTCGCTCGCGCGGCTTCGAAATCCGTTATGGCCTTATCAAATTTCAGTCCATTGTTCTTTAGCCTGTCCATCCCAGGGGAACTGGTCTCACCCGGTTCCGGCGGCTTCGGCTGGTTACCATCAAATTCCGGATCGAATTTTTTTCGTTGCCAATTCTCATGGGCGGCGGCGGCGCTTGCCTTGATTCCCTGCTCAAGAACTGTCCTCGTTTGTTCCATTCGTTCACGAAACCGGCGGTAGATCAAAATTCCCCCGGTGGCGAAAGCGCCCGAGATTGCCGCTTGAACGTTTCCTCGACCCAAAATCTCTGCGAAATTAGTGACGCCAAAAAAATCCGCCGTCGCTTGAAGGTTTTCTGAGTTGGCGGTGGCCAGGTAGACAAGCTCAAGGCATGCCTCGCTGGGTTCGAAGAACGAAAGCCCAAGGGCCCTGTTGACCGTGCGGTCAATCGGAAACTTCATGGCGTCAAAGAAACATTTCAAAGTCAGCGATTCCTCGGGAGCAATTTTCTCAACGCAAGCAATCTGTTCTTGATTTCCGTTGTCCCCGTATACGCCGTGCGGTGCCATGACGACAAGGGCCGCGAGACCAAGATAGCGAACCTGAGTGACCATTATTGCCTCCAAGATAAAGAAGGTCGGATAAGCCGAGCGGCCCGTTGATACTGTTTTTGGAATGCGCGATCAAACGTTATTTTCCGTTCCTTCGTTAATGGACGCGGACGACACTGTCCGCTTCGAGCGTTTCAGAATTGGTCGGGATAAACTTGCCGCGAGAGCTAAAGGTCAAAAGTTTGGCTCCCTGAGGTTGAGAATCTGATGCCACGGTGACAAAATTCCTCGACATCATGACCTTGGCGGATTGGCCCAACGATTGACCAGATATGGGGAGTTGTACGCCATTCTTGTCATATACAAAGATCCGCATTTACTTACGAATGATCAGTTAGGTGAATTTCTAGGCGTATCCGGTGAACAGGCTCGCAAATTTAATGCCGGTGAAAATAAACCGCAACTTGCAACACTGAAACATATTGCGGACCGATTTAAAGTTTCAGTGGAATCTCTGGTTGGTCTCAAAGATGAGTGATCAGCCTATTTCAACCGGGCTATTCACCCGTGATAGGCCCTCTTGTTTTTGTAGCCTCGCCAGGGCCTGCTAAGAATTGAAGATGCGCATTCCAGCCCCAGGCATGAGGGTTCTAGTCACTCGATGCAGATTCCCGAACTTGAGCCCCAAAAACCAGAATCGAACCCGGTAATTGGGGGTCCGGAATTTCCGAAGAACAGCCGCGCCAGAATTCTTGGGTAGTGAACAGAAGAGAGGGCACAAGTTCCAAAAATTTTCACAACTACGATTGTTCGCAGCGCCGAAGTGTTTCAACATGAAACGCAAAATTGAAACGAATGTCTCATAAATGGTCGAAACTCCTACCGTGGGTCCAGAATTTTAAATCCTGCCTTTCCAGACCCCTTGACATTTTTTTGGTTGGATTTAAATTGAAAAATGAGATCAGGGCCGCAAGAAAAGGATTGTTTACTTCTTTATATAATTCGTGCCCTGGACGTATTAAAGGAGGAGCAATGAAAACCCAATCGGGAATTCCGCCAAACAAGATCAGCTAAACAAATTTTGTAAGAAGACATTAGAGTTTTTTGGTCGCGGCTGGAACTAAAGTTCCAGAGTGAATTGACGATTTGAAAGTCCGAAAATATCGACTGGATAATCGGCAAAAGCCGCGATCAGAAAGTGTTCTAAAGGGATGATTCGACAACGAATCTCGCTGGGAGTTTATTACTTCTAAGACAATTTGGAGGATGAATGGCGATCATTGACCAAAATTTGATGTACGAATTTCACGCTGGTGGGCTGACAAATGCGAATGCTATCCGATCGTACGCCGACCACGCCGTACGTGAAATTAAAATGGCCGTTGGTTGGGATGCGGACATCCAGGTTCACATCGAGCCAGAGGCAAAGGACAAGCATCTGTTCGCTGTCTCCATGGGAGTTTTCGGGTTGGGCGATTCCATCGTGATTCGTAAGCAGGGTAAGCAAGTACTGGCTGTGCTGCGAAAGGTTCGCAAGGCGGTCTTAAGACAGATCCACAAACACAATGAGAAGAGAATTGACTCAAGAAGAAAAACATTTTTCCGGGAGCAATTTGCTTCCTAAAAGAAAGGAGCGGTTATGATTATCAATGGAGCAACAATCTATAATGAAGGCGTGAGCCTTGGCCATGATGGCGATAAAAAAATTCATCAGATCATGACCACGCTCAAGTCACTATCAAAGTCCTCAAATGTGAGCATGAGATTTCTCAAGAGTGGTAATCAATACGAAGCTCTTGTGTGGGGAAAGGCAAACGGCAACATGCGGTCGAATAACTCTTCAACTTACAGCGACACGCCGGTGGCACTAACGGCATGATTGTAGGAGAAATGGATATGGACAAAACATCAATTACCAACAAGAAGATCGAACAAGAAAATTTCTTAATGCCCGTTTCCGTCGTTGGCGTATTGATACCCAAGATGGCGACGTTAAAGGGGCAACACATTGAGTTTAAACTCGTAACCCTCAGGGGAGTCGAATATTCGATTCTCGCCGATTCGGAGTGGGAACGAGTCCTTGAGAACTACCGGTGGGAAGAGGTCAGGATCAGGGGGTTGCTTAATTCCTCAACCATGACCATTGTCCCTCAGTGGGTTGTTCCGAGAGGGCCCACGGGTGAAACACAGAGGGTCAGCGATGAGCCTTATTGGAAGGAATGCAATTTGATTGGCAGGATCAAGAAAACGGTGGCGGACCTGGTACTGGTTTCAGCTTGTGCATGACTTGTGCGTGACTTGTGCATGAAAGGAGATTTGGTCGGGAGGATGTAGGCCTTAAGTGCGAATTCCTAGGACAGTTTGACCTTGCGGAATGCAACTTCAGAGTTATCGGTTGCGGCGAGTCGCGGACTGGGGCCGGCAAATATAAGGCTGCCATGACTTTTGTTGGTTTAAGGCCCCAGTCCGCAAGACTCATTCGAAAATTTTCGCTCACGCTGTCAGGCAGGTGCATATGACGGCCTGAGCAGAAGGAGGAGCAATATGAAAATCAGAATTTGGCTTACCATTTTTGTATTGTCTTTTTCATTGGCGGCGATGGCCGAAGCACCCGTTCCCGATTTGAGGATTTCGGAACTTCGGTTTTCCGGGCAATTGGATGCACCCAGAATACCTGATTCCCGATGTTTCACAGAAGTCGAGAACCTATTGGGACCCCCGGGAAGATACGATCCTGGTTTTGTCGGTTCGATGCCGAGCGGATTCCATTGGTGCCCGAGAGTCTCGGTGGGGCGACGACCTAACCTGGGATCTCAGTGGCGCAAAGCCACCAAGATTTCCACATATCTGAGAGGAGGTATTGTATGACGATTCTGACCGTGATTGCCATTGGACTGATTACATTTCCCGTCGCATTGGGCTTTATATGGATCTTAGCCGCTATTGGTCTCTCGCTGTCGGTAGCATGCGGCTTTCTCGGATATCAGGTCATCTCCGCATTTGATGAAGCGAAGTCCCCAGTTCCTGAGAAGCTTGGCGAAGGCCACATGGAAGTCGGGGTTTCCCCTGTCAGCAAACGGAAGAAAACCGAAAGGTGGCACTGGAACGCAACTCAGGCAAAGTCTGTATAGGAAAACCGCCGGCAATTCTCTCCGGGGAAGAGTCTGGGGGTGGAGCCCCCCGCTCTTCAAAAAAAATTGGCGACGTCCTTGACTGTAAAATCGAAAAACCCAGCTTGAAATCGTAAGGCAAACAATAACCTTTTTTAAAAGGAGGTCTATATGCGAAACACAATATTGACACACGATCGAAGCCCTCTGTGGAATTGGATAGCGGGCGACGTCGATGATTTTTTTGACCGGGCACTCAGTCCAAGGTCCGACGAAATCAGGCGCCAAGTCAGTTCCTATGACGTGGAAGAAACCGAGGCGGGCTATTTGATGACCGTCGATCTTCCAGGGGTCCGGAAGGAAGATTTAAAAATTGAAGTCGTTGAGAAAATCTTGACTGTGACGGGCCAGAGAAAACGCAGCGATGGCGACGGCCAAAAGATATTCTACCGATTTTCGATCCCTGCATCGGCCGACGCCGGAAAGATTGAAGCCAATCTTGAGAATGGAGTTCTTGAGATTGCAATGCCGAAGGCTGAAGCCGCGAAACCTCGAAGTGTTCAGATCCAGTCGGGCGCAACGGGCGTTTTTTCAAAATTGCTGGGGAGTTCAAAAAAAGAAAGGGATCACGAAAAAACAGTTCAAGCCGGCTGATTGAAGCTTGGGGCTCGATCCGAGCCCCTCTCTTTGAAGGAGGTCTGAGATGAAATCTACAGCTATACATTTCGGCAATAGCGAACAGACTGTTAAGAGTCGCGTTCTCGTTGAGGAGGGTGGCAAATGAGTCGCAATAGTGGCGGCATTTGGATTGCCGCTTTGGGCTTCATGTATGGTGGACCCCGAAAACTAGACCAGTTGCTAAGATAGAAAAATCATGTTTTGGTGACCGGTCTTGAAAGGGG
>PSRN01000242.1 GCA_003176075.1 Bdellovibrio sp. | reverse complement strand
TCGCCGAACGGGCAAAACCCGCAGTGGCAGCGGGACATATCGGAAATCAGCATGATTTAACTGGGAAAGTCCTGCTGAGTTTATTTATGGTGTCTTCACTGATTCCACATTCTTCGTTCAGTGCCAACCACCCTGCGGAAGTCGTTCCCCAAGTTGCGGGGGTTGGAGTGCCGCAAGGTCTGAGTATTCGGGAAATTGTTGAGACCCTACGAAAGAACCGTCCCTCAGTGTTAAAAGAAAAGTTATCAAATCTAACAGAGTCGGAACGCGCAAATCTCATTATCGGGTTGCGCTCGGCTCTCGCCTCTGAAAAATCCAAAATCGAGGAGCTTAGCAAGAAGATCGATGCGGGGACTTACAATAACAGGGTAAAACTGGCCGTGTTTGGCTCTGCCATGGTAGTTGTCGAGGCGGTGTTAACGATCATGTCCTTGAAAAAGGCAGCCGCGGTTCCCCGGCTTGAAGTATCGCAGGCAACTGAAGCTGAGGGACCCACAGAGGGACGAGCTCTCGTTCCAGGAGAAGTCCAGGATGGCCAGACCGAGACCACTGGCGCAAAATCATGGCGGGGGATCGGCTCTAGGGCGGCTCAGGGTATTCAGAATTTTGCGGCAAAGTCGGCACGTACTGCTCGAAATATTTGGGAGTATTACTCGCAGTTAGCCTCCGATCTGGTGGAGAAACCGGGGGAAACAATACGAGGAGGTGGGAGAAGCTTGGGTCTTCATTCGGCCGCTGCCGCCTCCTGGGTTCTTGTTATGGGCACAGGGATTGCTCTCCAGAATTTGCCTGATGATGACGGTCTACAACTGGCGACAGATAGAGATGAGGACATGAGGATGTCTTTAAAGCTTATGAGTCTCATCCAAGCTGTTGCTCTGGCGCTCGATTCCGCGGATTTGGACTGGAACCTTCAGATGGGCGATTTCGTAAGCAGATTTTGATTCCGAGAAATCACCGTTGAGACTCGATAAGTCATTTTCTTATCTGATCGGCTGGAGTCGCCAGCTCCAGATAAACCGGAAGATGATCGGATACGCCACTGCTTTTGAGTGATTTCGCCGTCGCCTTGAAGGGGCGGGGAGTGCCGTTCTGGTTGACCTGGGAAAATCCTTGGTGCGGCGTCGTGATGCTCTCGCGAACCAACGAAATGGGAGGTGAGGGGTCGATCAGCGAGTGACTGAGGAAAATCCAATCCAGAAATGACCACTCCCCACGGTAAAAATGCGATCCTGGACAGAGCGCGCAGCCAAGGCGGTGGGAGAGCTCTCCCAGTGACCCTAAGAATGTGGCCGTCAATTGAAATTCCCGCTCTTCCCGGGAGGTGATATTGCTGTCGCCGCCAGCGATGACCAAGGCTTGTGGCCCTTTTTCTTGGATCAAGGAGCGCAGGAGGCCGAGGGCTTCCCGTCGCTGTTGAACCGGATGAAACTGCGAGGGAAAGTGAAAGCCGAATACATGAAGCACATCGCCGGAGGGGAGTCGCAAGGAAACCTCCAGAATGCCGCGCGTTTTGCGGCGGTTGCCATGCTCATCCAGCAGGGGATGAAGCCTCGGTGTTTCAGCGCAAGGGAAGCGCGACAGCAGAGCCGCATCGATGCCTCTTGCGTCGTCGCCTTCGATCAATACTTCCGTTTCATACTTGGCCGCCCGTAGGTATTGCTGGTTCAGACGATGAAGAATATTCTTATTTTCGACCTCTTCTAAAATCAGAATATCAGCGCCAAAAGGGCGACCCTGCTCGTCTGGCACCTGCAGGATCGAGCCCGCCACGGCTTTGAGTTTGCGATCGAGGACCTCATCATTCCAGTCTGTTTCAAGACATTCTTGCCGGCGAAAAATGGGAAATTCTTTGAGGCAGGCCCGACGGATCGAGGCCCCGCTCTTTTCCAGCCTCGGTAAAAAAGTATAGTCGTTTTTTCCGGCATCGTGAACGTTATCAAAAAGATTTTCCACGTTGTAGGCCATGACGGAAATTCTTCCGGGGCTCCGCTGTCGTGGCAGGGGAGGCGGAGACAATGGATGTGATTTGCGGTGAATAAGCGCCGTCAGCAGAATCAGTGCTGCAAGGTGAAATGCAAAAGCAATGAGTAGGCGTCGGCGGCGAAGCATTTGAAGGAAAAGCAACTTCAAGCCGCGGGCTTAGTTCATGAAAGAAAGGACGACAGAGGAATCAAGAATCGTCCTGCTATGGGACGATGGAATTCGCTGTTCGGCAGGTCGCGCTCCGGCAACGGGAGGAAAAGTCGGCCTCGTTCCAGCGTGGCAGGGTGAATTCTCCACCTGAAAATCGCAAAGCGGTGGCGCGCAGAGCCCAGCCGCCAGGCGGATCCCAATTTTCCTTCGAGCCATACATGGCATCGCCAAGAACGGGAAGTCCCAATTGCGCCAACTGGGTCCGCAGCTGGTGGGTTCGACCGGTGAGCAGCTCAAGGGAAATTTCGGTCGCCCGCTCAAAGCGACAAAAATCCAAAACTTTTGCCAGACAGATTTTCCAGCCCGGCTTTTCCCAATTCGAAAGCTCGCGCGGCGCCCGATCGCTGGACTTCATCCAATGGCGAAGTTCTTCTCCTTTGGTCAGTTTGAATGGAGTGAGCTGGGGAGGCACGAGGGCGGAATATTTTTTCCGCACTCCTCGTTGTTGCAGTTCCATATGAAATTGATCCCGGGCCCGCGTCGAGCGTGCCAGCACCAAGAGTCCTTCGGTGCCCACGTCGAGCCGGTGCGTGGCCCACAACCGTTCCCCCAGTTGCCTCGCGAACCAACTCGCGCAGTTTTCAAAAAGATTATCCACCGTCGCGTGCACCGGAAATCCCGCCGGTTTGTTGACGATCAGAAAATCCTTTGTCTCCGCGATCAGCATCCTTTCAACCGGCTCCGCCGGTTCGATAAAACGGCGGGGTTGGGTATGCAGGCGCAGGATATCACCGGGCTCAAGCAGTTGGTCGAGCGAGCTGACTCTTTGATGATTGAGGTAAACCGCGCCAAATGGGCACAAGTGGAGAAACTGTTCATAGCCCGCTCCGGTCAGCCACTCCGCGAGGGTGGATTTTTCGGCAACCCGATGAAAAAAAATTCCCTGTCCTGAGGACTTCATGGATTCCGCAATCAATCTTTCACCTTTTTTGCTCCTTGCTGGAGGATGTTGATTAATCCCTGTTGATCTTCTGGTAAACCGATGATTATTTCATTGATTCACTTCTCGCGGGGAAGTAATCGCGTTGCGCTGAATCACTTTATCGGGTGTTCCGGCGGCGATGTTGGGCTATGTTAGGCTTACGTCAGGCTATGTTGGAGTTGAATGATGAGTTTTCACCTGGATTTTCAATGATGAGTTTTCACCAGGACTGGATTTTCCAATGGATGAAGCAATACGCCTATCAGCCTCTGATGGTCTATGGGGGAATTGTCTTTATGATGATCGCGAGCGGCTTTGGCTTGCCCGTCCCCGAAGAAGTCACCATCGTGAGCGTCGGATTGCTCAGTTATATGGGGGCTCATCCCGATCTTTTTCCGCCCCCGGAAGTGGGAACCCGTCCCATGAATGGCTATGAGGCTGCCGTGGTCACCCTTGTTTCGGTGGTCGCGGCGGATCTTCTGGTTTTTACTTTGGGTCGAACCTTCGGCCGAAAGATCGTTCGCAGCGAACGATTTCACGAGATGTTCGCCGATAAGGTGATGAGTCGAATCAACACCTTCACCAAAAAATACGGTGTCTATGCCGCCTTTGTTTTTCGATTCACGCCCGGAATCCGCTTTCCCGCTCATATCGCCATGGGAATGTCCGAGCATTTGCCGATGTGGCAGTTCTTCTTAGTCGATGGCTCGGCGGCCACCATCAGCGTGCCGACGCAGATTCTTCTTATTTACCATTATGGCGAAACGATTCTCACGCTGATCCACCGTTTTAAGATGATGATCCTTGCGGTGCTGGCTGGTGTTTTATTTATTTGGGTGCTGCGAAAACTTTTTCTTCGCGTTATGCGACCAACGAAGGCCGATTCTTCTCAGTGAGTTCGCACTGGACCGAAAGCCGTTCCGGCGGGCGGGTCCGACGATGATGCAGGTCGCCCCAAAAAGTCTGGTCGTAGCCCTCCACCAGGGCCTCCACTTCTTCCCGCACGCGATAAAGAAGACCGGCTTCCGTACCGAGAAGCCAATCCATCTGCACCAGGAACAAAGTCTCTTCGAGAAGCTCCTGCTTCATTTCGTTCAAAAATGCGGCCGGCAGACCGCGAATCAGGCAAGCCCCGTTGTGGGAGAAATTGAGGAAAGCCTGCTCGAGGGGGATGGCGAATTTCTCGGGAAGTTGATTCTTCATTCTTGAAAAGGTCAAAAACAACAGGGCGTCATTAACGATGTATTCGCCGCGGGGAAGGTAATCGGTGATCGAGTCGACCCGCACGGCTTCGTGGACCGAATCCTGAATGGTCGAATTGTAATCCATGGCGATCAGCGCCCGCAGATGAAAAAGGAAAGAGTGCAAGTACTGCAGGTTGCGGACAAAGTGGGGATCGAAAGTGAGATTGAAATTGTATAGCAAGGGACGCTTCATCTTGTCTTCCAGCCCGTGGATAAGGGCCGGCAGTTCAAAGAGTTCAGTCAAATCAAAGCCGGAACTCGAACCACTTTTAATGAGCGTCTGGGTCCATTTCTTTTCAAAATCGGCATCCTGAAAAATGGCCTCCATGGTGCGCAAGGTTTTGGTGCGGACTTGCGATCGTTGGTAGAGTTCGAAGTGAGGTTCACGGGCCTCCCACAGATGCTGCGGAACAAGCGATGAGCGTGGCGGCAGATGGCTGTTCTTCCAGTGGGGGTCTAACAGATAGAGCGACAATCCCACCAAAGCATCGGCCTGGTAATGAAGGGGGGCTTCGGGGCGGTGTTGGGCGAACTCATCGTCTTTCCAAAATTCGATCCGTAAGGGTCTTGGAAAGTCCATGTAGATGTCATAGCCCATCCACATTTTAAATTCAGCCATGGACCCTCCTTGCTCTCAGGGTGGGCGGCGAAGCCGGCACGG
>PSRN01000318.1 GCA_003176075.1 Bdellovibrio sp. | reverse complement strand
CGCACGCTTCAGCATTCATCCAATGGTTGCATTACGGATGCTTTTTGAAAACAGGCGTCAGGCTTCATCACATAACGTCGATTGAGATTGCTTGCCCGTCTGTCTTGGGAAGGGGAGAGCGGCACGTTCATTCACTATGAGGGGCTTCATGGCGAGTTGTTCCCTGTGGGCACCTTGCCGAAAGAGGGGAACGGGCATGTCGTCTTTTCTGAATTCACCGTGGGAGATTTGGGCGATCAAATGAGCTTATCCAGCTTATTCGCTGAACCCGACGCAAAAAAGTACCTTGAAGGGACTTTAGCCTGGCTGAATTTCGTTGTGGCGCCCTTCCTGGAGCAGCACCAAGAATGGCTTCAGCCTCAGCCTCTGCCCCAGCTTCCCTGATCTTTAAAAATGATATCTCAGAGAAAGATCGGCCTGTAGGCGCATGTAAAGATCGGAAACCCGCTCAAGTTCCGCATCAACTTGCCAATCCAGGGATTTGCTTGCCGTGTGGACGTAAAAGAAGCGACCACCGCCGCCGCCAAGCCATGCTCCAGAAGTTTGACTGTCCTTAACATATTGAATGGCCGGGCCGACCTCAACTTGCCACTGGGATTTGCCTTCGCTGCCGCTCGTCCAACCGACGCGGACCGACTCGTTCAGGTATTGATCGGGGCTGAAGTATCCGCCTCCGAACGGCGCCGTCGTGGTCAATGAAAAACCAGATTGATCACGCTCGCAATGTGAGTAGTGGGTGAGAGAAAGCAGCGACCACTGACCCTCATCCGAGGACGAGCCCCAAGGGAACTTGACGCGCGCATCGACGCCGAACATGGAATTGTTGGATGCGTTGGCGCTCGACACCCAGCCGACATAGGGGGTGAGCTGAAGTTCAGCGTTGGAACCCTGTCCCTCGACTTGGACGTAGACGCGATTGTCGCGCGCGGCGCCGAGGAGGGTGCCATTGCTCCCGCGCTGGCCCACCAAGGCCATGTAGGAATCATAGCGGAGGTCACGACGAAAACCCGGTCGCACCGTCCAGCTTTCAAGTTCGACGCTGTATTGAGCGAAGTAGACCGTGCCATCACCCCCATTGCCAAAGACACCCGTGGCGGCATCAAAGCCCACGCCGTGGTTTCCGACCATCCAATCAATCGCTTGCCGGCCGCCAGGCCGAAACTGGCCTCCAAGCTCAAAAAATCCGGCGCCTCGTTTACTGGCGTTGTTCCAGAAGCTCTCCATGCCGGCTTCGATGCGCGCTGAAACAAACGGTGTCAACCCTACACCCCCCAAGGCGGAAAGGCGCACGCCAGAGAGATCAAACCCGTCGTGGCTTGACTGTGACAGCAGATGTGCGCGAGTTCCCAGTTCCGGGCCTCTTCCTTGCGACAGATTGCGCTCAAGAGAGGCCGTCTCGCTGTCCTTGGCCCCCAGTTTGGCGGCTTGCTGGGTGTGGTAGAGCGCCAGATCGGATTCACCATTCCATGCATAGGCCTTGGCCAACCCCCGATGGGCGGCGCCGCTGTTGGGATTGCGCTTGAGAATTTGATTGTACTCACGAATGGCGTCCTGACTGGTTTCCTTGCGTGAAGCCAGCAGATTGGCATACTGAAGCCGAGTATTGTTGTCCTCATGGTGTTTAAGGGCCATTTGATAATATTTGGCGGCGTCGGCGTGCCGATAGGAATAGCGCGACCAAGTGAGCATCTGTGCTTGGCGGAGCGCGACCTCCCCGTCGTCTGGAAATTTCGCCAAATAATTGTCGAACTGGCTCACCGCTTTGTCGGTCAGCCCTTCGTTATCGTAAGCCAGTCCAAGGGAGCGCTGGGCTTCACGATTTTCCGGGTTGATCTCAACCGCTTTTTCAAACGCTTCAATCGCCGCCCGGTAGTTCTTAATTTCCATGTTGCTGCGACCCCGGTATAAATACCAAGACTCCTTCAGCGAACCGGCGTGGGACGCACCAGGCAGGGCCATCAGCAAGACACAAAAGCTAACGAAACGCATTGAAGAGCCCCTTGCAAAAATGAAAAACCATTGAGAGGTTGCCGCGCGCCCGTTTTTCATGGGCTGAAGACCAGGCTTGTGGATCAGCAAACAGGTGCAGCAGCAACCGATGCCGAGTGCTTTCCGGCAAGTCAACAAAGGCCCAGGCCGTGCGATAAAGCACCCGTGGCCCTGCGGAGGTGCTGAGGTAGTCAAGTCGGTCTGCGGAGGTGCCGAAGGCACCGACTTGGCTACCTCGGCACCTCCGCAGACCGACTTGGTCCTTCGCTGCCCACGCTCGGCGCTTTCGCTCGGTATAAACGACTCGCGCCGGAAATCTCACTTCCGGGCAATCTGCAAAAGTTATTTCGCCCACAAGATCTCTTGCGAGGCCCGGCAGCGAGGTTGTTTCTGTTGCCAGGCCGGAGAGACTGATATCTTTACTGTAGCCCTTAAAGGTGACATCAGCGCGGCTCGCATCGCCGCTTTCACCGCCGCCGCGGAATTCGAACTCGAGCCGCCGCCGCAAACGCTCCTGAACCCGCCGCTGGGGACGCTCCCACGCCACGAGGACCGAGGCCGCAAGGGTGAGCAAATTGATCCCGGCCCAAATGAGATTGAAAAAATAAGCGTCCTTTTCAATTTGAAAGTAATGGTATTCGCCAAGCCCCTTGATGATCGCAAATAACGTGATGGCCGCGGCCGCGACGGTCAGCTTGGAGGTCTCCAGATCGAACGAACGCTTCCCGGAAACAAGCCCTTTGGGTGTGACCTTGAATCCCAGATTTTTCGGTAAAAACAAATCGAAAACCGAGCGGGCGAGCGGAAAGGCCACGGCCATTTCGTAGAGGGTGCCCCACACTGCCCGTGGCCAGTCCGGAATCAAAACACTCGTCAGAAGAGGCATCGCCACCAGGAAGGGCAAGAGGTGGGCCGCCATTTCAGAAACCTCGGCAAAAAGCGGGTGCCAATGAAACAACAGATAATATAACGGCGTCAGCCAGAAAATCACCCGTGCGAGAGGAAAAAAGAAATAATAAAGCGAAGAGAAATAGCCCAGGCGTTGGCGCAGTTTCAGTCCGCGATGAAAAAGCGGATTGTCTTTAAAGAAAACCTGCAGGCAACCGAGCATCCATCGCCGTCGCTGGACAACGTAAGAGGCCAGGTTCTCCGCGGTCAAACCCGCCGCCAGGTCTTTATCAACGAAGCGCGACGTCCAGCCGAGTGCATGTAAATGTTGGCTGGTGTGAATGTCCTCCGTGATGCTCATGGTTTTGAACCCGCCGGTTTGCGCGATCGCGGTTCGGCGAAACACGGCGCCACTGCCGACAAAAAAAGTGCCCCCCCAGCGATCCCGCCCCTTTTGGATGGCATGATTGAACATGTCCTGTTCATTGGGAACAGCGTCGTTCACCAGGAAAGCGCGCTGAAAGATGTCCTCATTGTAAAAGTGATGGGGCGTCTGCACAAAGCCCAACTTGGGGTCGCTGAAAAGTGGCACGGTTTCGTTTAGAAAACTCCGCACGGGAATATGGTCGGTATCAAAAATAACAACCAATTCGCCACTTGTTTTTTGAAGGGCGTTGTTCATATTGCCGGCTTTGGCGTGCCGCTTGGGCCCACGGATATAGTTTCCACCGAGCCGTTCAGTCAAACGGCGAACGGCTTCTAGGTGGCTGTCGTCACAGACATAAACTCTTTTGTTCGGGTAATCGATCGCCATCGCGGCGGCCAAGGTGGCTTCGAGAATTGCCAGTGGTTCGGAATAGATCGGGATAAAAATATCAACAGTTGGTGCGAATGTGGGTGCAAGTTTTGGTTCAAGCTTGGGTTCAAGCTTTGGATTAAGGGCCCGTCCAGGTGTCGATTCAGGTGTTGGATCAGTTATTGGTTTGAATCCCACCTGCAAAACCAGCAAGGCAACCGTTGAAAAGCAATACACTTCAGCCGCCCATAAGCTGATGCTGATCAAGGGGCCGGCCGTCTCGAGAAAATTTAACGTGGAGGTGATACGCCATACTAGATAATAGAGACAAAAATAAAGCGCCAAGGCCATAAAACCATACCGTGCCACCGGCACCCGCCCGGTGAGAAAGAAAAGCAAAATCATCGCCGCAAAAGGCAAAGCTTTGAACTGACGCCAAAACGTTTCAAAGTGAAAGACCCGCAAAAAACTCAGCATCTCGTCAAAATGCTGGGTCACATCCAACGCCAATGCACGATCAAACCACAACCAATTGTGCAGGTAATAGGGGGTTGAGCGCCCTTGCGTGGCTTTATCCCAAAGACGGTTCAAGTGGGATTCAGCCAGAGCTTCGGCCAATTCCGGAGCCTCACTCAAGGCCAAAGAGTGCACCGTCGCGTACAGTGGCAAGCCTTCAATTTTAATTTGCGCGCGGCCGGTCATATCGTAACGATCATAAAACCGGCCCTGGTGTTTCCACTCTTCCGCAAAAAAGGCGATCATTTTTTGGCGCAGCTCCCAGGAGCGTCGACCGAACCACTCACGGTCCAGGGCCACCCGCCAGAAAATCGGAAAATCATCGACGGAGAAGACCGGTTTGGCGCCGTTCGTTTCAAGAAGCAAGGCGCCGCTCGTGCCATCGGCATAAACTAAGGTTGGCGGCAAGGGCAATTTACGCTCAAAATAGATCCACTCAAGAATATGGTAGGCGCCTTCAACCGCGAGTTTCCAGGGATGCGTGCGATCGATCGCCGCGAAGATCTCGTAAGCGTAGGGCGCCAGATAGGCGACGTGGATTGTCGGTTTTGCTTCGGCCGGCGCCCAGTTTCCTCCGGTAATGTAACGTAATTGTCCGGCTGCGATTGTTTCGCGTTCCCAGATATCATTGACGATCTTTTGCGCTTCTTGCAGGAAACTGAAGTCATCGAAGCGGCGGGAAGCCAGGATCAAGGCCAGGGCGATGTCCGTATCGGCATCGGTGGCGCTGTTGATATCGAGAACGCGGCCCTTCCACTTCCACGAAAAAAGCGCATCACCGCGGACTTGGAGGTTGTGTTTGGTCCATTCCCAAATACACCGGAAAGTCTTAGAATCGCCTTCCCAAACAGCCCGTAGAAGCGCATAGCCTTGCCCTTCCGAGGTGGTTACAGAGCCTTCATCCAGACTGACGACCCGGCAATCTTTTATGAAGGTAAATTTATAAAAGCTCCATAGAGCCGAAAGGCTGTCGCGCGCCCTGATCGAGCGCTTCTCCGCCTCGTCCGCCCGGGCGAGGTGGAATGAAAACAAGCTCTGGGCAGTCAGCACAATAAAAAAAACGAATCGGCACATGTCATAGCAAGCGTATCGTGAAAGGCGATTTTTGGCTCTTCAATTGAACCGGACATCTTTTTTGACGACCCGCTTAGTTGCCTGCTTGATTATTGATACATTCCGATATTGAATTTGAATCATCGTATCAGGGGGATTTCAGCAATGAAAAGTTTAGCAGGAAGCCCGGGAGCCAAGGGCTATTGGTTGTTCCTTTTGCCTTTCCTTGCCAGCACCGCCCGGGCGGGAAAGGTCGACCAGGTCAGGGAGGCGGTGAAAAATTCCTGTCAAAAAAGAGAGCTCAAAGAAAATGAGATTTTAGAGGCGGTCTTGAAGGCCTTTGATTGCACGCCGGGAACCGAGGTTCAAGTCGTCGTGGAATGCAAGATCAAGTGTCTCAGGGAAAACGCCGGTAACGTCGTTGGAAAATAAATCTAACTTTGATAATGAAGGAATTTTTTATGTTGAACTCCAGAAAGACCAATAAGATGAAATTCTTAGTTTCGGTTGTCATCACCATTCTGTCACCCCTGATTTTGGGAAATGCCGCCGGGGCCCAAACCAATTCAGCCCAAACCAATTCAACAGAGCAAGAGGCGCGAATCAATAAATTGGAGGATCGCATTCTCGAGCTGGAGGCGCAAAGCGCGCTGACCAAGTTTCGCATGTCCGGCGTTTTTATCAATCGATATGAAAACCTGACTCTGGATCACGGCTTACCGGACACCGACAAAACAAGGGAAAGCGTGCATCCGTTGAGTATGTATCTGGGTCTCAATGTTGATTTTGATGTGACCAAGAATCTGAAATTTTATTCCACGTTCGCCATGGGGAAGTTCTTCAATAATGAAGATCGAGTTGAATCGCTCGATCCAAATAGCGCCAATGGTTACAATGTTTATCAGGCCACGGAGACGGGAGCCATGGGTTACTCCGGTTCGGTTCTGAAGGTCGATCGGGCCTACGCGAGCTATGAGTTCGACTCGCTTCCCTTAACATTGGCCATTGGTCGAATGCCGACAAATTACGGTCCTCCGGCCAACCAGCTGGATGGGCTGCCAAGGCAGGGGACATACCCGCGCTTCATTTTCAACGCGATCTTTGACGGTGTGGCCGCCGTTTGGGATTTCAATAAAGTTCCTGATGCCACCCACACGTTCAAGATCCGGTCTTTTTATCAGCCCTTCACCCTTATTGATCGTTCTGACCGCACACATCAGGCCATTGACGGTCAGCAACTTGAAAGCAGTGTTCTCCAGTACGCGGTTCTCGCGGAGTATTCCCTGAATGACGTGAAGCCGTGGCGTCGTATGGATATCATGTATATGCATGCCGCATGGAAACAGTTCTACGATGGATACGCGGGAACACCGGGAGCTCTCGGCGCCCCGATGACAGGGCAAACTGAGGACGGCACCGACGATGGATTTTATCTTGGATTTGAGGATATCGGGTACATCGGCCTCAATTTTTCTTGGACAGCCCTTCTTTATCAGGCGGTTGATAGCGGGGCCCCGGATTTACAGAAGAAATCGTGGGGGCATTTGTTCAATATCAATGAGAAATTCTCAAACGGCTTGGTTGTCGGTTATGAATTTGTGAAGACGACCCCCTACTTTTATTTGGACGAATGGACACGACTGAATTTGTTGCCTTTCTACTATTTGCAAAATGCGCAAGGCCATCACGTCTTCGTTTCCTTCCCCATGGGGGAAAAGGTATCCGGCCGCGTCGGATACTATCGGTTGGTCGCGGGTGCGGGGGATGTCTTTCAACCTGAACAATTTGATGCGTATTCGACCTATGCCCAGTTACGAATGAGTTTTTAAATGTCCTTCAGATCTTTGACGAATTTCCCGATATCTGGTCATGCCGTCGGGTCAGCGAGCAGGTTATTCCCTGCACTTAAAACTTTTCAGTGCCTTCATGGTGGGAGCCGTTCTGCTTTTGGCGACGGGATCGATAGCCTTTTATTTTTCGATGAAAGTGCAATCTTACTATGAACATATCCTGCGGAAGAATATCGCGCAGGAACGTTCAATCTCACGCATGCGGGATTCGGTCAATGACGAGCTCCGCTATCTGACTCGTTTGAGCGTCAACCTGATGAGTGACAAGGAATACGATGACGTATTCAAAAAGATTGATGGCTTTCGGTTGGAATATAAAAACCAGGAAGCGAAATTAAAACAGGTCATCGAGGGCGGAGACCAAGAAGAAGATTATGCGGCGCTCGCGTCAGTTGGGGCAAAGCTCGAGAGCAGTGTCAACGAGGTCACCCATCTTTTCAAAACCAACAGCACCAATCCCGATCGAATCAGGCTGGTGTCCGTCTACTACTCCGAACTCGAAGAGACCATCAGCGAGTTATTCGCCAAAGTGGCGAAAATGGATTCTTTCATCACCGACCGGATTAAGCACTCTGAAGACGAAGCAAGTCGGTATTCCGCCACCGGGAACACCCTGACCTCGCTGGCGGTTGTTCTTGGATTCCTTTCCGCTTTTGTGTTGGGGGTGGTTCTTTCGCGCTACCTCACCCGCAAATTGAGCTTTGTGGCTGAGCAATTGGACATCCAAGCCAAAGCGATGATCACGGTTTCGGAGCAGTTGATCAAAGGGAGCGAGGACATCCGGCAGCGGACCGTGAGTCAAATGGAGGCCATCGGGAAAACCGCGCGCTCAACCGCTGAAATTAACGAAAAAATTCTGCAAAACGCGGAGAATTCAAAAATGTCAGCGGTTCGCTCGCGGGAGAGTCAAGAGGCCGTGGCTGGCATGCGGACTGGAATCAACCAGTTGAATGAGGCGGTGGGAAAAATCAGCGACGGAACGTTGGGCATCGCCAACGAAGTGCAAAGCAGCCATGAGCAAATGAAAGCCGTTGTCGCGTTGATTCAGGAAATTTCATCGAAGACCCGGATCATCAATGACATCGTTTTTCAGACGAAGTTGTTGTCCTTCAATGCTTCCGTCGAAGCCGCGCGGGCCGGAGACTCCGGGAAGGGTTTTTCAGTGGTCGCCGAGGAGGTTGGGAATTTGGCTCGCTCGAGTGGTGTCGCTGCCGATGAAATCAGTAGCATGCTCGGCCGAAGTGTGGCCTCGGTTGAAAAGATGGTGGTCGAGACTAAGCAAAAGGTTGAGCAGCTGGTCAATGACAGTCAGAGTAAAGTCGATGAGGGGATTGAGTCTTCGGAAAATGTGATCGTACTCTTTGAGTCGGTCGAGTCAGGCGTGAATGACGTTTTATCGCGGATGGACGGCATCTCGCAGGCCACCCAGGAAGAAGCTGAAGGTCTCAGGCTGGTGCAGGACGCTTTCCGTGAACTGGAGACTCTTGCTGGCGCGAATCGCACTGCGGTTTTGGATTTTGAAAGGCAGGCCGGGTCGCTGAGAACTCAGTCTAACTCAGTTATGATGGCGGTGCTTCAGTTGCAGGAAGTCTTGCGAGGTGGTCAGCGGGTTGCTTAATACAACAACTGTGACTTTGCTTTGTTGTGCTATCTCTCTTAAGATGAGCTGCAGAGGGCGGGTTAACACGGCGGTGAGGAGGCAAGCATGGCATTCTCGATAGACAAGAAACCTGATGGCGCCCGGCTGGTCGTGGTCATGAAGGGCAACATCGATGAGGACGCGCAATTCAGTCCACTGGAGGTCGGGGCCGTGAATGTCGTCGTGTTGGATCTGGCGGGTGTCATAACGATTGACTCCATCGGTATGCGCAATTGGATCAAATGGGTGAAAGCCATGCCTGAGTCGTTGCGGCTCAGCGTGCGCCGTTGTCCTAAAGTCATCGTCAATCAGATCAACATGATCGCCGGATTTTTGCCGGCCACCGCCAAGATTGATAGCTTTTACGTCCCTTACTATGCGAATGTTTCCGGCAGTGAAACGATGGTCCTGTTTGAGAACGGCAGGGAGTTCAAAGATGGAGAAGTCCAAGCTGCTCCCGAGGTGAAGGACGATACCGGCGAAATCATGGAAATGGACGTGACCGATGCATATTTTAAGTTCTTGCGGCGCCATAAAACATGAGCCCTCGTGGTTTCCCTGCTTCGGTGTCGGAGCCACCGACTTGAGCTTCCGGGTTGAACACCGCTTTGAGGGAGGTTACCATTGTGCAAGTCTATGCACGTGAGTTGGTGGGTGGGCGGCGAAGGGCCAAGTCGGTGCTTTCAGCACCTCCGCAGAGCCACGTGATGAGGAGACAGGTATGGCATTCTTGATCGAAAAGAAACCCGAAGGCGCCAGGGTGGTTTTGGTACTGAAGGGCGACATAGATGAAGAAGCGGAACTCGCCTCGCCGGATATTGAGCCCGGGGCGGATGTTGTGTTGGATTTGACCGACGTCAAGACGATCAATTCGATGGGCATGCGCATGTGGCTTAAATGGGTGAAAACCATACCCGAGTCCGTGCAGCTCAGTGTGCGTCGCTGTCCAAAGATGATCGTTGACCAGATCAATATGGTCGCCGGCTTTTTACCCGAAGATGCCAAAGTCGAAAGCTTTTTCGTGCCTTACTATTCGGAAATCTCCTCCAGTGAAAAACTGGTGCTGTTCGAGCAAGGCAAGGAGTACAAGGGGGGCAAGCTGCACGTTACCCCAGTGGTGAGAGATGACTCAGGCAATATCATGGAAATGGACGTGATCGACTCCTACTTCAGGTTCATCCAAAAACGACGATTATGACAGCCCTCCTGGCTGATGTGGGGCTCTGCCCCACGCCCCGACCTCGTTGACATCACGTCAACGAGGAAGAAATATTTTTTTGACTTCGTCACCATTCCCAGAAGATTTCAGCAGCAACGTAATGACGGTGAGAGACTTCCCATTGAAGAGAACTTTCAAGCCTCGGCGGGGGGCTTTAAAAAAATCCCTTGCAAGCGGGGTCCATAGACGGTTTTGAGAAACTAATAGAAATTGCGCCCGGCTCTAGCAGGAGGGCATTGAAACGGAAATTTTTTTGCGGACCCGCTTGGATTCAAAAAAACCCGAGCGGAGGAAATGGCTTCCACTCAACCAGAACAAAGGCGGTGGGGGCCCGGGCTTGGGTTGGTGACGAAAAAGTTCCAGCCGCTCCGGTCACGGCGTAGTTTGATTTGGCGTAACGAACAAAAAGATAAGGCTGCTCGTTTTGATTGCCTGTGTTTGTCATTTTTTGCGTTTGGTACATTCCGCCCACCGAATAATTATCATTGATCAGATAACCGAGAATGATCGCCGTCTTGGTCAGGCGATCGCCCGTCGCATTGCCGACGATTGCCGCTTCCTCGTCCGCGAAGGGTTGGCTTTTGTCGGCGGGTTGTAAGTCATCGATCCGTTCGGTCAGTATGGCATAGAGGGGAGGGGCGCCCAAGGCGAGGTTGAATTCCGTGTAGTTGCTCTCGATCAGCCCGCGGCAATTGGCAGTCGTGCAATCCACGGTCTTGACGTCCACGTCTCGCTGGCTGATCGATTTTCCAACCGCAATGCTCGAGATCGGCAACGGTGCCAAAACAACTTCGGCCGCTCCTTTATTGACGAAGCCTGAAATGGACGTATTCAATGCGGGCCGAACAAAGCCGTATCCCAGCGGACCGCTCTTTTCATCACCCCAAATCAGTTGATCGTAACCAACGGATCCCAATAGGGCGCCCCCAAAAGGGAGCGTGCGACCGGCAAAGGCCAGTTGGGTTTCAAGACCCGAAGCCCGCGCCGTGGGAGGAAGATAAAACTGGAAGAAGCAGGAAAAACTAATAATCCAAAGTTTAATAATTCCCCGCCTTCGTGCTCATCATTAATGTCATTTGATGTGAGATTGTTTCGCTGGGGTGGTTATTTATCAAGCTTGACCCTGAAAATTATTCCCAATTGAAAATCTGAGGCAAAACCAGGTATAAGATGGTCATTTGACGCCATACAATATCGCAATACAATATTTGGTGAAGTGGGGATGACTCGTGCTGCGCAACCAATTGAATTTGTTGACTGCCTGCTTATTGGTCAGCTTACCGCTGATCGCAAGCGAAGGAGTCGTCGCCGAGCGACTGCCCCGCTGTTCATCAGTCAACCGGCCGGCCGTTAAGCCATCCGGCGATTCTGCGACGGCGCCGGCGAGGGCGTCAAAGGCCCCTGGGTTTCCACCTGAGTCTTGGAAAGATGAGTCTGAATTCGATCATGGATTTCCAGATGAACGAGCAAAAGTAAGAGAAGTCTTATTTCGGACCGCCCGTCCCCTTGAGGACCTTCTCGATGTGCTCCGGCATAGCAAGGGTACGACCGTGGGCGAATACCTTCGACGACTCCAGAGCTTCTGCGCCTTTACGGTGCCCACGTCTCGTTTGTCTTCGTGATCTTTTCTTCCCATCCACGCCCGGTTGAACTGGTGAACATTCAAGAGGAGGGAATCAAGATTGTTTGGCTTGATGAAAATCTATTGAACGGCCAACTCAAGCCCATTTATTCGAAAGAGCTTTTGGATTTCCATCAACCAACAACCAAATGAACGGCGGAATGTTCGGAATCAAATTCGCGCTGTCGTTTGGTCATCTTGAATTTGCAGGTGATGGTGGTGGACTTACCTTGCACCAGCGAAAATCCCATTTCACTCGCCCACTCAAAGAGCATTATCAATCCGAGTCCGGCACCGGTTTCGGGGTTGAGCTTGGCGGTTCTCTCGGTCGCGGCCCGGTCCAAGGCACGAATCACCGTCATGCGATCAAGACTCCCAAAAGAGTCCCGCACCATCAGCCAAACGTATTTGCCGTCCTGGCCATAGGAGAATTCAACGGACTCATTGTTATCAAGGCCGAACTTCACACGACGGTCAATGACTTGAGCCCGACCGGTCAGGGGGTTCTTTCTTCCGTTGTAGAACGCGTTGGTCAACATTTCAGAGGCGGCCGTCGTCATGATTTCCGAAAAGCCGGTGAAGCAACCCAAACGTTCAACATATTCGTGCAGCTTTTCGTAACACATTTTACATTCGTCGACGTGCTTAAGAACATGGGTTCTTTCCTTGCTGGCGCCCGACGGCAAAAAGAGGTTCTCGGGGTTTTTGGCGACAGCTTCCCGCCCCTCAGGGGTTGCAAGCCGCTCAATAAAATCCTTTGTGGTTTCCGAATTCATCGCGATCAAGTGATCGATCACCGGGACCACTCTTAGCCACTGAATATTCTCTTGGGTATTTGGTTGTGTGTAAGTTAAGACCACCGAGATGGATGGGGTTGCCGCCTTGATTTTCAAAAGGTCGGCGGAGTTTTGGGCCAAGACTTCATTGGTTACAAATAAAAGGTTCGGAGCTCCATGCTGCCGAATCTGCGTATCGACGACCGCGGCGCTTGTCGCGTGATGATGCCAGGTTTCCTTCGCCGGAATTTGCTCAAAGATTCTCTCAAATTCCTCAAATTTTCCCCAAAATATACATGACCACATACCAGCAACTCAAGAATGACACAGGACTATTGAATTGCAATTACTAAATTGCAATGGGTATGACTCAAACCCGGGATGATGGTCCGGGGGTTTGAGGTGACAGGGCAAGCGAGTTTCGCTACAAGACTTCGTGGCTGTTCTTCTTTCCGCTTTTCAACTGACGAAGTCCTTTGGCGCCCGCACTCTTTTCCGCGATCTGACTTTTTCCATCGAGGAAGGTCAGCGGATTGGTCTGATCGGCCCCAACGGCGCCGGAAAATCGACCTTGATGCAGATTTTGGCTGGTCGATTGAGCGCTGACCAGGGCCAAATGAGCCGGGCCCAGTCGTTGCGTTGCGGATACTTGCCGCAGGTGCCGGTTTTTAATCCTGATCATACTGTTTTTGAAGCCATTCTTAGCGCCAGTGATGATCCCCTTGAAATGGCAAACATCAATCTCACACGGGAATTGATCGCCAAACTGGATCTCAACCACGAGCAGGCCGGCGAGGACCGAACATTGAGTCAACTGTCTGGTGGATGGCTGAAGCGCGCGGCCCTGGCCATGGAGCTGATAAAAAAGCCGTCGCTTTTGCTTTTGGACGAGCCGACCAATCATTTGGATCTGCCTGGCATTATTTGGCTGGAGGATTACCTGGGCAAGCTGAATGAAGTGGCGGTCTTAACGGTCACCCATGACCGCTTGTTTCTGCAGCGCACTTGCGATCTTATTTTTGATCTCGACCCCCGTAATCCTGAAGGCTTGATCAAGTTCAAAGGGACCTATTCCGAGTTCGCTGAATTCAAAGAAGGGGTGTTGCTGGCGCAGGAAAACCTCGCGAGAAGTCGCCGCAATCTCTTGCGTCGTGAAACGGAGTGGTTGAGTCGAGGCGCGCGGGCGCGACAAACCAAGCAAAAAGCGCGGATCGAAAGGGCGCAAGAGTTGCGCGAGGAGGTCGACGAGATTGCATCGCGCAATTTCAACAAGCGCTTGCAAGTGGACTTTGGTGAAGTCGATCGCAGTCCCAAGCGGATGATCGTGGCTGAGAAATTAACCACGAAGATCGGTTCGCGCGTTTTGTTTTCAGACTTCTCTTTCACACTGAGTCCTAAAGCACGGGTGGGGATCATTGGCAGAAACGGCTGCGGCAAATCAACCCTGATTCGTCATTTGATCGGCACCGAGAAACCGGATCACGGAAAAGTGGAGATCGCCGACAACGTGAAGATTTCATATTTCGAACAACAGAGAGAAAGCTTGGATCCCAAGATTTCGCTGTTGCAATCCATCAGCCCCCACGGCGATTACGTGCACGTCCAGGGCGAGCCCATCTTCGCGCGTTCATACCTTTCGCGATTTCATTTTCGCAAAGACCAGCTGGACCTGCCCGTCGGCAACTTGTCGGGAGGGGAACAAAGCCGCCTGCTGATCGCCAGGATGATGTTGCAGACGGAGTCGGTCCTCGTTCTTGACGAGCCGACCAACGACTTGGATATCGCGACGTTGGATGTCCTGCAGGAATCGCTGAGCGAATTTGCCGGGGCCGTGATCCTGGTCACTCACGACCGTTTCTTTATGGACCAGGTCGCAAATCAAATTCTCGCCTTTAGCGAACAGGACGGCGAAATTTTGCGCTTCGCCGATTTTTTTCAATGGGAGCGGTGGGCTGAACAAAATGCCAGGACGAGAGGCAAATCCAAGGCGGCGGCCCCAGGTCAAAATGCCGCCCGCGTACGATTGAGTTACAAAGACCGGCGCGAGCTTGATCAGATGGAAGAATCCATCCAAGCGGCTGAGGCGACGATGGCCGCCATTGAAAAGCGACTCGCCGACCCGGCCAACCTCTCAAACTTCGTCGAGTTGCAACAGCTCACCGGCGAAATGGAGAAGGCAAGAGCCAGAGTCGAAGGCCTCTACGCTCGTTGGCAGGAGCTGAGCCATAGCATGGCCGTGGCGTCTGCGGAGGTGCCGGAGGCACCGACTTGGGCAGCGGAGGTGCCGACGGCACCGACCCGGACGGCGCCGCCCACGCAGAACGCCCCGGTCAAAAGAAATAAATAAATCCCTTTTTGCAGTTCACCGTGCCTCAAACTTCATGTTAGTCTCCTCGCCGACGGCGCAAAATTTTGCAAGGAGGTGGCGACGATGGATTTAGCGTTTTTATCGCAAGCGGATAGCGCGACAGTGAAGCTGGAATTGGCCAAGACGGCGCTGGAAACCGCAAAAAATAATCTGGAAACGGCAAAGCAAGCTTATGAAGAGCTTCTCGCCCAGGCTGATGCCCACGGAATCCCCAAGGCAAAGCTGAAAAAGTTGATGGAAGATCGAGTGCAACCTCTCTTTGAGAGCGGAATCCTGGGAACCCTAGCCTTCGACGAAAATCACAGGCCCGCAGGTGAGGTCAAACGGGAACGTTCCCGGAAAATCGCCAAAAAACCTGAAGGTGATCTGGCTACAGGCGAGTTGGGCGGCGCCGCCCACGCTGGTGAAGGTTTCCATGAAGAGGGATTGGCCGGTGAGCCGGCAATCATCGAGAGTCCATCTGACATGATGACCACTTGATGACGACGTAATCACGACGTGAGTGTGCACCTTCATGATTTCTTTCGTGAATTGCCGCAGGCCTTCGACGCTGGAACCATCTTCTTTCCGCCTTATCTTCTTTGTGCTTTTACCATTGTTCTGATTTCGCAAATGCGTTTGCGGTTGCGCCAGAGTCCGCAACAGCGCCTCCGCATCAAAGCGATCTTGCCTCGCGCATTTTCCACTCGCATTTGGTTGAGTCGCTCA
Source organism: Bdellovibrio sp. (assembly GCA_003176075.1). Lineage (GTDB taxonomy): Bacteria > Bdellovibrionota > Bdellovibrionia > Bdellovibrionales > Bdellovibrionaceae > PSRN01. The sequence continues at coordinate 4,764 of PSRN01000318.1, read as the reverse complement.
TCACGGCTCGACCTTGGTTACACGTTGGTCTTTTTGCTCGCGGTGCGAGGCGCCGTGGCCGCGGTCGAGACCTCGGCTTTTCAAGGCGCCTATCGCGATACAGGTGATATTCTGACCAACGCAGGACTGCGACGGGATTTGCCGGGATTCTTGCCCGGCCTCTGGGTTGAGGGACTCGTCGCCACCATCGCCACGATGATTGCGATTGATTTTGCTTCCTACTGCGCCCATCGCCTGCTTCATGAGTGGGCGCCACTGTGGGAAATTCATGCGGTTCACCACTCCGCGGAACATCTGACTCCGCTCACCACTTATCGCCAGCACCCCATTGAGCCGCTTTTTCTCAATGGGGCGCGCGGCTTGATGTCCGGGATCACGCTGGCGTTCGTGCACGTCTTATTTCCCAACCAAACGCCGGTGATCACCATTCTAGGGCTTGGCGCTGGTTTCTTTATGTACATGTTGACGGTGAACTTGCACCACTTCCCCATTCCCGTAATCTACCCCCGCTTCATAAGATTTATTTTGATCAGTCCCCATGTGCATCACCTTCATCATAGCGCCGATGAAAGGTTTCATTTCAGAAACTTTGGCGTGGTCTTTTCAGTGTGGGATCGTATTTTTGGAACTTATCTCGACGAAGAGTCCGCTTTGGAGGAATCCGCTTTCGGGCTGGGACCCTTGAGCGATCGCGAGTGGCAGCGCCACTCGCTTTTCAGAACACTGGTTGAGCCGCTCTACCGAGCGACAAAAAATCTGTGCCGTTTCTTTAATTAACAAGTTATTTCAGACTCGTGAAGCTACCACTTCCTTACCATCCACCGACTCTACCGCTGTTTTGCTTTTCATCCGGTTTTTTCTTATCCGCGGTGTCGGTCTTGATTTCGCATTCGGCCTTTTTCTTATCCCAGGTGCCGCCTTTGGCGTCGCAAGCGGCCTTTTTTTCTTTTACCTTGGCTTCAACCGTCGGTGCCTTTCCATCCTTTTTGCTTGCCTCATCCGCGCGCGCCGAGACCGCTGAACTGAGAACCAGCGAATAAATGAGTATCCATGATCCGGTGTCGATAACTCGCATTTTGAACCTCCTCACATGATCATATGGAGAACGAATCAAGTTTCAATACCATTTCGAGGAATGCCCAATTTATTTGCCAGATCACCACTGACCCGATTTTTGAGTGTCGAAAGAAGATGAAATCGGTAAGTTCTGTGCGCTGGCCCTTACAGTATCGGACCGATCACCCGGCCGATCCCCTCGGCCAGATCCCGCCAAAAATTTGCTTTAGCAAAATCATGAGTCGTTTCTCTGTGCTTTTCTCGAATCCACTGTTCGACAGCGACAACAACTTCTTTCGAATACACAGCCAAGCCTAATTCAAAATTCAAGAGAAGACTTCGCATGTCGAAGTTGGCGGAGCCAAGGATCGCGAATTTTTCATCGATCAGAACCACTTTGGCATGGATCATCCGTGGGAAGAGGCCAAATTCAATGCCTGACTCCAATTGGCGAACAAAGCTTCCTCGAGCCAAATCCGCGAGTCTATGGTTTGATTTTTTCGGTATGACAATGTGAACGCCAACACCCCTTTTGGCCGCCAGCTCCAGCGCCTTAGCCAAAGACTCATCCGGAATAAAATACGGGGTTACGACCCACACGCTCGTTTTCGCTTCATTGATAGCGCTTAAGAGCACATCGTAAAGGGGATCTCCCGCCACATCCGGGCCACTGGCTACAACCTGAGCCAGAAAGCTGTCTCCCTGGGGCCCCCTTTCGTAAGAGTCGCGTCCTTCCGAGTCCCTTCCGCGGTTGGCGTAAGCCCAGTCTTGCAAGAAGATCTCTTGAAGGTCATTGACGCAACCGCCTTCGAGGTGCAAGGCCAAATCCACCCAGCGATCCGGCAGTTCGGTTGGACCGAGATATTCCTGGGCGATATTCATCCCTCCAAGAACGGCAGTTTTTCCATCAACGACCAGAAGCTTCCGGTGATTCCGCAGATTCGTCCGCCCCTGCAGTGGGACGTGCAGAATTGGCATGAAGTAGGCAATTTTCCCTCCGGCCCGCGTGAGTTGATTGAACGATGGATGTCTGATCATGGTCGCGCCCAAGGAGTCGACCAGCACTCGCACATCCAGTCCAGCCGCCGCTCTCTCCGCCAACGCCTCCACCACCGCCGCGCCGACGGGATCGTTTCTAAATACGAATGTCGTCAGATGAATGGACTGACGGGCCCCGCGGATCAGTTCCATTAATTTGTTATAAGCGTCAACCCCGCTTGGAAGAAGGGCAATCTGGCGGTTAGGCTTCGCTTCAGGAACTCCGGAAGCATGGAGAATTCTCTGTATCGGCGGCAGGCTCAGAGCCACTTCCGCCGATTCTCCTGGTGAAGCGGAATGGTAGATCTTCGTCTTCTTTCGCAATCGTGTTGTGAACTTCCGAGTGCTGAAAAAAAGGTACATAGGAATGCCGACATAAGGGATGAGACATATCACAAAGAGCCAGGCCACCGTACTTCCAGCGGCACGCCGGCTTCGAAGAATTGACGATACAAAGGCCAGGGTCAGCAGAAAACTCAACGTTGATAAGAGGTGATGAGCCCACAGTGGAATCATAATCTCAGATAGCTCAACGATACGGTTGAAGCAAGCGAATCAGCTGGCATGCTTCAGGACATGCCGGTGTTGTGTTTAACACCGCCGAACTGAGTCGGGCCGCCAGGGGACTTGCGTGGACCAGGAGACTCGCGTTGAGTAGGAGGTTGTTTCGTTGATGGACGAGAGCTCTCTGATGCTTTCAGAGCCTCATCAACGGCTCCCCCTTTTTTAAAGGCCGTGCAATCGATTTCACGATCTCTTAAAATATCGGTGGGATTTCTCGAGATAAGTTGAGATATGGCCGGTGAGTCAACCTGATCGCCCCAACTTGCACGTTTGATCGGAGGTCCATGAGGTTTCGGAATTGGATCTTCGATAGCCGAAAGCATTTTCTTTTCCACTGCAAATTGCAGAGGTCCTGATTTGCTGGACGGAGAGACGACTATGGAAACGAGTTGGTACGTGCAGTTCTCTTTGGGTGTGTTGGCCGGGGAATTGCCGGTATTTGCTTGCGGTGAACACTTAATCTCTTGAATATCCACGGGGATCTGTTTCGCTACCCCCGTGTGACCAATAAAGTAAATTCCTTCCCCAGCCAATTTTTCGCCCATACTTGAGCCTTGCCACTTTAAGTGTGGGTTCTTTTGGCAATCGTCAACTTTTTCGGCGAGCTTCCCTCTGTTATCGTGCGCATCTGTCATTAACATCTGGATGATTTCTCCAAAACTGGTAGCCGAATCGCCAGCTTGCGCTGAATGAACGAACATCGACAGCATCGCGAATAAGATCACATAATATTTCATTGGTATCTCCCCAACAAAGGCCTTCGAATTCCAGGTTCTGCAATTTAAAGGCCGAAGAAATCTTGGTCAGAAGGGGGGCGGCAGCGGCAATTTGTCTAACTTCCCCCACATCAGGCGCGCCAGGACCGCGTTCTTAAAGGATTTCAAGATGATGGAGATGTCAATTTTTCCCAGGACGGCGGCCGTTAAAAGGTGCGCGCGGCGAAGGTTTCCGCGCATGAGCGCCGCGGACCCTCCGACCGCTGATGCTCTTCTTTCTGGTCTAGCAACAATTGCATGGTCGGAATAGTTTGGGTGATCAGAAGAGAATCGTAAACAATATGACCATCTGCCTGAATTGTTAAACTTAATTCTTTCCTCTCATCTTCAGGAATCGGCACGACCACGTTGATCTTTTCAGGAAGTTCCGAATTCGGGTCGGTCAATCCATTCAAATAAGTCCAGACTCCGGTCGCCGAGTGCAGGCGAATCCCACCGTCCTCATATTGTCCGAGAAGAGCTCTCATCCTATGGGTTTCTGGATCAGGCGGTTCGAGATACAGCAAATTGAACTCCTCAGTTCCTCCCGGAGAATTGATCCTGATCGCATTTTCGAGTCGCATGTAAACTGGCATCCCTCTTTTCAAGTCGGCGAAAACCGGTGATGTCACTTCTTCCGATGACCAATGTCGAAACTTTACCGGCGAATCCAGTTTGGCTTTCTCAAGAAGAATAACTCGGCTGATGGGATTGCGATCTTTACCGTGACGCCCAGATCCGGTGTGTTCAGGGTACACTCTTCCGAAAGCATCCGCCACAAAACTTGCGCCCTTCATTCGCAAAGTCATTTCATGATCTTTCGCCCGATCTTTCGCCCGATCTTTCGACGGATAAGGACGGTAATAAGGAAGCTCGCTCAGTGTGATTTGAACAAAGTCGCCATTCTCATCGAGGCGGCCCACTTGCAGTCTCCCAGTACCCCACATCGGGTCATAACCCTCGAAGCGGACGTGGCTGATCTGTATTTTGGCCGAGGGGTCTCCAATTTGTAATGGTGGATTGAGTTCAATAATTTGGTCGTGTTGATTCGCGAACTTCAACCAATCCGGCCAGTCTGGCGAACCAGCCATCTTTGGCAAATCTGTCATTTCTGGCAAAGCAGTCATCTCTGACAGGGCAGCCATCGCGGTGTTTGAGCAGATGGCCACGAAAGCCAATAAGAAAATTCCTTGCACGTGGCGGCTTCGCCGCCCCTGCTGAGCCTTGTGGATCAACGTCAACCTCCAGATATTTCAGTTCGTACTGGTAGTCAGTAAACCCTGACTGCAATTTCTCAGCGCAACTTTTCCTCCATCATGAACTCGTAAGGTGTCATCCAGTCAAGACATTT
>PSRN01000189.1 GCA_003176075.1 Bdellovibrio sp. | reverse complement strand
TCTTCCATCAAATACTATGAAACAGCGGACGGAAAACTCTCCGCGCAATTCGAACACACAATCCTTGTGACCGACACTGGTTATGAGATAATGACCATCCCTGACTGAGCGAACGAAACCGAGCGAAGGAGCTTCTATGTCACTTCAGGCCACTGCACTGAACGGAAAGACACAAAAGAATATCAAGGATCCAAAGACGGGACACGCGGCTGACTACCGAGTCTGCAAAGCGGCAATGGATGACCCCAAAGTCTTTCAAGAACTGGCCCGGTGGGGAAGGGAAGAGATTTCCATCGCCGAAAAGGAAATGCCGGGGTTAATGGCGCTTCGCCAGGAATTCGGACCGCAAAAAGTCCTTCGCGGGGCGCGCATTTCAGGTTGCCTCCACATGACCATTCAGACGGCGGTTCTGATTGAAACATTGACCCAATTGGGCGCCGAGGTTCGCTGGTCTTCCTGCAATATTTTTTCGACGCAAGATCATGCGGCGGTGGCCATGGCGGCGGCCGGTATTCCGGTCTTCGCTTGGAAAGGGGAAAGCGAGGAGGAGTTCAACTGGTGTATTGAGCAGACCATTGAGGGTTGGGGCCCCCAAGGATTCAACCTGATTCTTGATGATGGCGGGGATTTGACCAACATGATGCATGAGGATCGTTTCTCCCATGTGATGAATGGGATTGTTGGGATTTCCGAGGAAACGACCACGGGTGTGCATAATTTGGTGAAACTGAAAGAAAAGGGATTACTCAAAGTTCCAGCCATCAACATCAATGACTCCGTCACCAAGTCCAAGTTTGATAATTTGTACGGCTGTCGGGAGTCCTTGGCGGACGGAATCAAGCGGGCCACCGATGTCATGATGGCGGGAAAAGTCGTCGTCGTGGCGGGATACGGGGACGTGGGTAAGGGCTGTGCGCATTCGGTTCGGGGCCTGGGGGCGCGGGTCCTGGTCACCGAAATCGATCCCATTTGCGCCTTGCAGGCCGCCATGGAGGGATTTGAAGTGGTGACCATGGACGAAGCGGCGGCCATGGGTGATATTTTTGTCACGGCCACGGGCTGTTGCGACGTCATCACCGAGCATCATTTTATGAAAATGAAAGATAACTGCATTGTCTGCAATATTGGCCATTTCGATATTGAGATTGATATGAATTGGCTGAACGAAAATTCGGCCCTGCGGGAAATCAAGCCCCAAGTGGATCTTCACACCTTGAAGAACGGCCGGAGCGTTATTGTTTTGGCCAAGGGCCGGTTGGTCAACCTCGGGTGCGCCACGGGTCACCCCAGTTTCGTGATGTCCAACTCGTTCTCCAATCAGGTGTTGGCACAAATCGATCTGTACACCAACAAGAGTAAATACAAGGAAATAGAGGTCTACCGACTGCCCAAACATCTGGATGAAAAAGTCGCCTCCCTGCATTTGGCGAAGCTGGGGGTGAAACTCACTAAGCTGTCAGCCAAGCAGTCACGTTATTTGGGCTTGAACGTCAGTGGACCCTTTAAACCTGAACATTACCGTTACTGAGCCCCAGGGCGTGGGCGGCGACCGGCGTGAGCGTGATAACCAGCCACCACGAGTAACTAGCCGCCACGTGTGAAGAGGGCGGTGGAAGAAAGCCGCTGAAATGAAATGGAAGTCCAGCGTGGGCGGCGAAGCCGCCACGGGCTTAAAAACAAGGAAGTTCCGGGCAGCCGTGGCGGCTGCCTTGGGCTGCTCATTGTTGCTTTCTTCGGCTCTCGGCAATGTCGTCGGCGTTGATACACAAAACTTCAATCCGATCACCAGTGGTATCGACTTCGTCAGCGTCCAGTCTTCCGAGACTTTGGATCCCGGCATTCTCAACTTTGGTTTCTTTTTGAATCAGGCGGCCAACACCCTTCCGAGTTATCAGGATCAAGCAACGCAAGCGCGCGGCAAAACCAATGATCGCCTTTTATCGAGTGACGTGAACTTTGGGTTGGGCTTGGGGCATGGCTGGGATATGGGACTCAGCGTGCCGTCGGTGATCAGCCAAACGGTGGATGCCGACGTTTTCAAGGGCGTCTTTGACAAGACGGGGATGACGGATATTCGATTGAACACCAAGATCCGTTTTTCGGGAAATAAAGACAGCGGAGTGGCCACCATCCTGACGGTGGAATTCCCACAGGTGATCAACAACCCCTTTTACGGCAACAGCAGTGCCCCCACTTACAATATCGAACTGGCCGCCGACACGACCGTCAAACGCGTGGCCATGGCCATGAACCTTGGCTATCGGATTCGCAACATTGGAGATCCCATTCCCACAATTCCGGTCTCGCCCATCGGCAACATGTGGATCGCGTCGCTGGCAGCCAGCTATTTTTTCACCCGGGTGGACACCAAGCTGATCACTGAGATTTACGGTTCGAAGCCGGTCAGTCAAACGGCCACGCAAACCGACAGGGAATTGTCCTCGGCGGAATGGCTTCTCGGGATCAAACGGGATTTTACCAGCGGCATCGCGCTTCACACCGGAGCTTCGATCAGCCTGAATCACGGCACCTTCACTCCGGATTGGAGGATCTACCTGGGTCTGAATTGGACCTTCGGTCCTCTGTGGGGGCAAAGGGCTCCAGTGGTCGAAAAAATTCCTCAGAATATTCCGGCTTACCGCAGGCCACGTCCGGTGGTGCCGTCGGCGGTGGCGCAACAAGCAACGACGTCGCCACCACAAGCAACGTCCACCCCGGCCCCGACGGTGACTCCGTCCCAACCCCGTGCGGGTTCACCGCCAGCGATGAGCCCACCTGCGATAAGTCCATCGCCGATGAGTCCATCGGCAAACCACCTGGGGTCTCACGGCGCCCCCTTGCCTTCGGTGCCGTTGCCTCCCGCCGCAAAGCCTGATCACCGGTCGCTGGTGCCATCGTTTTCTGGGTCGGAGGCGGAAGACGACAGCGAATCCGAGGAAACCTCGGGTGACGAAGATTCTGACCAGGGCGCCGAAGCGAACGCCACAAGCATGTCGGTGACAACGGTGAATCTGACACCGGACCAAGCCAGTTTTATGGACAACCGAACACCCGAGTTGCGAGAAGTTTTAATTGTGCGAAATTTGAACTTTAAGCCTGGCTCAGTCCGCATTCCGATGGATTTCAAACAGTATTTGGAAAGGCTGACGGCTTATCTCAATCGCAAACCGGTATTCAAGCGGTTGGTGATCACTGGGCATACCGATTCTCTGGGAGATCGCCAGTACAATATCACGTTGAGTCTCACTCGCGCGAAAACCGTGAAGCGAGCTCTTGTCGAGATCTACAAACTTCCCGCGCATAAGATTCAAATTCGCGGTTACGGCCCCGATCGGCCGGTCGCCGACAACGGCAATTTCCAGGGACGCTCGCACAATCGGCGAGTCGAATTCTACATCGAGCGCTAGGGAATCGAAAGGAGACCCTCGGGAGGATTCACGCGAGGGTCTCACACGAGGTCCTAGAGAATTATACAAGTTTCAACGCGAGCTGCGGCAACTGATTGGCTTGAGCCAGAGTTGCTGTGGCCGCCTGAAGCAGGACGTTGTTTCTGGTCATTTCTGACGAAGCCAACGCCACGTCGGTATCTCGAACGCGCGAGTTGGCGGCGCTCATATTTTCTTCCAACACGCCGAGGTTGTCGACGGTCGAAGTCAGCCGGTTTTGCAAGGCGCCCAGATTCGATCGCATGCCGTTGACATTGTCCTGGGACATGTCCAGTAAACTCAGAGCCGATTGCGCTCCCTCTTTGGTTGTGTAGTCCACATCAGTCAATCCCAGGGCGTCCAGAGTCGCCGTGTTGACTGAAGAATCGAAGCTGATGCGATCTTCCCCAGGATTGTTATAAATACCCACTTGAAAATCAAATACCGGCGTCGTTCCATCCAAGAGATTGGTGGTACCCCATTTTGTCGAACGAGCGATCCGTTCAATTTCAAATTTCAGTTGCGACGTCTCCTTGTTGATGAATCCGCGCTCCGTTTGCCCCACCGTATCCGAAGAGGCTTGGATTCCCAGTTCCCGCAAGCGAGTGATGATATTGCTGATTTCGCCGAGTCCGCCTTCAGCCGTTTGCACCATGGAGATGCCGTCGTTGGCGTTTCGGTTGGCTTGTCGCGCGCTGCGGATTTGCGATTTCAATCTTTCAGAGATCGCCAGCCCCGCGGCGTCGTCGGCGGATTTATTAATGCGTGAGCCGCTGGCCATCTGAGCCAGTGAGCTTTGGATGGCTCGTTGGCTTCCAATCAAGTTTCGATTGGCGTTGATGGCCCCGATGTTGGTCGATATTCTAAGTCCCATGTGATCCTCCCATTTCCTGTTCGTTCGTCTGTTTTAGGACTTCCGTGTCGTTGTTTTTTCTTCCCTCGTGCCGCCTGACTGAGATCCTGTTCAGCCAGACGCTGTACCTATCGGGAGGCCAGTCCGAAATTTCACTCGACGAGAGGCCAAATTTTTGGAGCTTCGTCGGGAATTTTTGGAACTTTCAGGACTTTGATTTTAATACGACGGTCGAGGTCCACTCAACGCAAGTCGGGCTTCGTTCAGGCTTCGGTCGAGCCGGAACTGTCATTTGGTCGAGGGGCTTGATCGGATCATCGACTTGCGACTTCGGGCGCGCGGACGTGACTAACGTAGAACTGAAGTTCAGAAACGCTCTCGCGAATATCGTCCAAAGCCCTGTGTGCATTTTGCTTCTCGTACTTGAGTCCGTAGCGGGAATTGAAGATGATTTTCCAGGACGACACGTCCAACATCCGGTAGTGAAGAAGGGACGAAAATCGGGTGAAATACTTGTCGATGAACAGGCGGTCCTGGGTCACGGAATTGCCCGCCAGAATGGGTTTTCCTTCGTCCTTTGGAAAATGTTTTTCAGCCAGACGAATCAAATCCTTTTCAACATCTTCGGGTTCGTAGCCGCTGGGAACTTTGCCCGTCAAACCGGACTCTTTGTGGTGTTTTTTGTTCCAGTCATCCATGGCATCCAAATAGGTCTGCGGCTGTTTCACGATGGCTTCGTATTGATCAAGAATGCGAAAATCAAAATCAGTGATCAATGCCGCGCACTCAATGATCACCTCTTTGCGAACATCGAGACCGGTCATCTCCATATCGATCCAAAAAAGTCGGGTTGGAAATTTCATGGGCGGCGGCATGGTTCAAAAATCTGCCTCACTTTTCCTCTTGACGCCAGGGAAATCCAAACTAAAGCATTTTTCATGAGTCTTGATTTTACTCATCCTCTGGCTGTCTCGGTGCGCAAGAGATTGGTGGCCGCGGTCTCTGATTTTGGCCTGATCAAGAATGGGGATCGCATCATGGTTTGCGTCTCCGGTGGCAAGGACTCCAGCGTCCTGCTTGCGCTGTTGACTGAGATTCGCCGGCGGGCCCCTTACCGGTTTGAAGTCGTGCCGGTCATTTTGGACCAGAAGCAGCCTGGCTTCCAAGTGAGCAATTACCAAAGTTGGATTGCTGAAGAGTTGGGATTGAATCTTGTTGTGCTTGAAAAAAACACCTACGCGGTGGTGATCGAGAAAGTGAAATCGGGAACCTATTGTTCCCTGTGCAGTCGGTTGCGGCGCGGGGTCCTGTACGACTATGCGAGCGAACAAGGTTTTCACAAAATGGCCTTGGGACATCACCGGGAAGACCTGAATGAAACCTTGTTACTGAATCTTTTTTTCACCGGCAAGATTTCGGCCATGCCGCCCATCCTGCGTTCCGATGACGGCCGAAACGTCGTGATTCGGCCTCTGTGCTATGTGCCCGAAGAGGAGTTGAGTGAATTGGCTGGTCTGTGGAAAATTCCCCTGATCCCCTGCCGGCTTTGCGGTTCCCAAGAGGGGCTGCAACGGGCGCGGGTGAAGGACCTCATCCGTGATCTTTCCCGTGACATTCCTCAGATTGCCAATTCCCTGCTGGCGGCGCAAGGGCATGTTCACGAATCGCAACTGCTGGATCGCCGCCTGTGGGATTTCGTCAAGGTCGGTGACCTGCAGGCCGGACGTAGTGATGAACTCGGAGCGACTCCATGAATCCCCCGAAAAAGGGTGACCCGGGCATTCAGCGCGGGTCGATTATCATCTATCGCGTATACGACGTTTGCGAGGAGATCAACCTCGTGATGGTCGAAAAGTGTTTGGCCAACCACAAGGGCCCCCTCAAATTCAATGTTCCCAAATTTATCGATCGGGCCTTGGTCGTTCGCAACCCCCCTTTGCAGTTCGGATTGGGCGATCGGTCCATTTCAATTTGTGGCAAGGAATTCAGGTGCGAGGTGCGCACTAAGATCAGGGATTTTGGAGTCGTGTCGATTGTTCTTGAGGTGTCGATTCCACCGCAAATGCGCTGGTCAGGGCTGGTGGAGTTGGGAGCGGCCCTGGAAGAGGGTTCCGAGGTGGATGAACTGACCGGCCAAATCCTGCCTGGAATTGTCGCGGCGATTCGGCCGGCGATGCAGGTTCCCAATCCTTCGATCCTTGGAGGTGCCGTCGGAGGAGCCACCCCGGGCGGCGAAGCCCGTGCAGGCACCGACTTGGTACTTTTTGAGGACTATATCGTCTATCTTATCGAAACCTTCGTGGAGGAGCTTCCCATCGACAAGTTTCTGTCGGAGGTCGATGTGGCTTCGCTGATTTTGGCGGAACATGAGGTCACTTTGTCGCAAAGGTCTCGCGACGTGGCTCTGGAAAATATCTTTCAATATGGCGAAAAAGATCTGGCCGTGGTGGACTGGAACTCGGCTTTGGTGATCGAACCTGGCGGCGGGCACGAGATCCCCGATATTCTGGAATTCGCTGTGACCCAGCTTCTTGAAATGCGTTACTATGATGACCTGATCAACGAAAAACTCAAGGATCTCTACGGGCGAATCGGGGATCGAGGGAGGGGTTTCCTGACCAACCGGTACGGTAAACTCTACAAGGAGGCGAGCGCTCGCTTTATTGAGTTTACCGAATTTCTCGAGCGGGTTGAAAATTCGCTCAAAGTCGTCGGTGATTTCTACTTGGCTACGATTTACCGGGCGGCCACGCGAAAATTTCGACTCTCAGATTGGCAGAATAGCGTGACCCGAAAGATCAATATTCTGGGTCAGGTCTCCAGTCTGTTGCAAGGGGAGGTCAACAACCGCCGGAGTCAGCTGATGGAGCTGGTGATCGCCCTTTTGATTCTCTATGAGGTTATCGCGGCCGTTATGAAATAGTGAATTTGACGGCGTCTTTTATCGGAGTCACCGATCGGTTCAAAAGAACGATGCGATTGTACGGTATCATTGAATGGAGAGTTTGATATCCTTAACCAACACAGGTGTTGGCCCGGAATAGTTACCTACGCAGTTTCCATCGAGCGTGACATAGGCTCTCCTTCCCGTGAAGAGTTTGGATCGTATCACCGAAACCCCTGAGGGCTCTGCCAAGACGAGCAAGAGCGCAATTCCCGCCTTGGTTGGATCGCCGAGTTCACTCAAAGTAAGTTTCAAAATGAGCTGACCGGCGGCAAGCTGGGGCTCTGAACTAAATTCATCCACTCTTCCTATTTTCCATGTATTCCCAGCAACTTGAACAGTTTGATTAAACAGCACAGATCTGCCAGAAATCCCACACGTTCCCCGCGAATTCTCATAGATCATTATGCCCGAAGTCAGTTGAATCGATTGGGCGTTCGAAAGGGTGGAGATCAGCCCGGCAATCACGAAAGAAACAAAAAGCCTCATTCAGTACTCCCTATCAGCACTCCTCAGTAGAAAAGAGAATACAAAGGTCAGTTAGCGTTTTCAACCGGTGGGGACGGCTTCACACTTCACGACAGAGACCTTGCTGGAAATTGCCTGCGAAAAAGCGTTGAATCATGGCTCATGGAGTTGTATAAGATTGGGCTCGTTATAGCTCTTGCCTGCGGGGTTGTAGTTAAGTTGGTTATAACGTCCGCCTGTCACGCGGAAGGCCGCGGGTTCAAGTCCCGTCAACCCCGCCAA
>PSRN01000052.1 GCA_003176075.1 Bdellovibrio sp. | reverse complement strand
TCACGGAACCAATACCAAACTTCACCGTCTTTGTGGTAGGAGGCCCCATCCTGAATGTAATGGATTCGTCGGTTCCATCCAAACACCCGATCCCGTAGCGTGGGAGCTAAAACTCCAAGCACACTTCGGTCGAGATAATTGATCGTCGTGCCCAGAAAGAGCAAGGACAGGATTCGATATCTATACTTGGTTTCTTTCATCGGCGGATTCTATCAAGGGTCTGCGGATTGAATGCAAGGTTTTTCAGGCCATCATGGTTTCGGTGTCGAGTTCTTCAAACTGCCGGACTTGCTCTGCTTCAGCGTGCTCCCGGTGAATGAGGGGGTAGTTTACTAGCGGGCCCGCCGGTCCGGGTTTTAGCGGCGGCTTTTTCGAGGACCGAGCAGTTAACGTCGACATAGATGAAGGCAGTATTTCCCGAGGGCGAGCAATACTCGGACTCCCCATGAATGGTCATATAAGCTAAACCTCTGCTCCAATTCTTATAAGCCTGTGAGCTTGCCTGCGCGGGGGCGGCCAGCCAGGCAGGGCCGCACTTAATTCGCCGGCTCTTTTTCCGAGGATTTAAGAAGAGCGATTTCAACTCTGTGCCCGAAAAGTGACGACCAGAATGGAAGAAATCCAGAGATCACACCTTCCCCGTCGAATCAGGCAATTGCAACTTGATCCTTCCGGCACAAAAATCGATTCTGCCCGCCTTCGTCGCCCGCCGAACATGGAGTAAGGTAGATCCATGTGAAGGAAGATCGTAGGGATAAAATCAAACTATTAACATGGAGGGGCAGTATGAAGCTTTTTTTTTCGGGAAGTTGTTTGGCGGCCATTTTTTCTTTTTCTATAACCTCATTGGGTCAGGGGGTACAGATTCCGCCTAATCACCCCAACGATGTAAACCACGTCGAATGTCACTCAACAGTTTCAACTTCTGATTTGATCGTGGACATTGTGCGAACGGGAGATAATCAATTTTCGGCGAATTTTTGGCAAAGTCGCCCAGAACGTTTGCAAGGTTCACAGCTGGTTGACTTGGACGTGGGGCATTTTCTAATCTTTGATGACACGCCACAGACTTCTGGAAAAGGCAAATTTCATTTGTTTATACACAATCCCCTTTCCTCGGGCGGGGCGAGGGAGTTGGATGTCATCGGATTATCCGGCAAAACCTACGCAGTTAATGATGGCTTTGATTGCACTGTCGAATCAACGGTTCTGCCAGAAAGTGGAGGATCGATGTCGACAGAGCCGCACTGATGGTGGCAAAGTCGGTTGGCACGGGAGAAAAATGAAATTTGTCAAATCCGCCCAGCATATGGGGACGCATCATCATCAGGCCCGTTTTCAACTTGAGGGTGGGTTGAATTTGACGATCTCCGCCTTGGAAAAGAATTTGTTTCGCCTATCAGTTAAGCGCGGAGAGCATTTTCAGTGGCCGCGGACTTGGTCCATTGCATGGAATGATAAGTTCCGCCGGCGGGACGGCTGCGGGATGCACTGACTGGCTTCAGTGAAGTGGATTTGCGAACGGAAGAAGTTCCAGGTGAAGAGCAGCAATCTCTGCCGGCCGCCTGGCGGGTTCAAAGCTCCGATGAGGAGGTCTTGGTTCATCGATCGCCTTATTATCTTGAGTGGTTTTGGCGAGGAAAACGGGTATTGAGCGAGCGCCCGACCGGGGCTTTGGCCTGGTTGCCGCGCGGCGAACGATTTTGGCACTTCCACAGCAGGGCCGCTGACGCCCAATTTTTTGGCCTGGGAGAGAAGACGGGTCCACTCGATAAGCGGGGAATGAAATTTGAAATGTGCAACGTCGATGCCATGGGCTACGATGCGGAAAGGACCGATCCTCTTTACAAGCATTTTCCGTTTTATATCTGCCGCAGCCAAAATGTCTCGATCGGTGTGTTCTATGATGACTGAAAGTAAGTCCGCTTCGGCACGGGCCTTTATAATTCGAAAAACCTCAATGATTCCGCTCTGGTGCGCAAGGAGGGACTCGAACCCTCAAGCCGTAAGGCATACGCCCCTCAAACGTACGTGTATACCAATTCCACCACTTGCGCGTGTACGGGATTGAAAAGACACAAATAAATCTGGTTCCTTGGAGGCTGTCAACGATCCATTAACCCATTTCCGAATTCTGAGCGTCAATTGGGCAACGGGCCGGAGGCCTGAAAAGGAGAGGGGTAGGGATCCAGGACGGAGACCGCACCCTTGCGTGGGCTTTGATGCCGCCACGGGTAAGATCGTGGTTGCTTGGACTTTGCGTATTGATGGTTCTCGGTTGGGTGGTTCCCGGGGGCTGTCGGGCGGGGCCCCTGTGGGGGGGCCCGCTTTTTTTGCTCAGCTTTCTTCACCATCTGCTATAAGGCTCCATGCAAAGGCGCGAGCTTTGTTTTGATTTTCCTGAAAGTCTGATCGCCACCGAACCACGGCGCCCTTCGCGGGTGATGTGGGTTGAAGGCCCTGCCGCAAGTCCGATTGAGCTCGATCTTGAAACCCTCAAGTCGCAGCTGCATCCTGGCGATGTCGTGGTGGTCAATGACACGCGGGTGGTGAAACGCCGGGTCTTTACTCACGAAGGACTTGAAATCCTTTTTCTCAGGGAGATTGAACCGCGCCAATGGCAGGTGTTGTTCCCGTCCCGGGAGTTGAAAGTGGGAGCCCAGATTTTTCTCCCGGGCGGCGTGAAACTCACCCTTCTCCGCAAGGGCCGCCCGCAACTCGTCCTAGTCAATGCGGATTTGCAGGAGTCCTATTTCGAGCGGTTTGGAGAATTGCCGTTGCCGCCTTACATTCAAAAAGCACGAGGGGAAAGACACCATCGTGGCAATGACGGAAGTAAAGACGGAAAGCTTGAAGAAAAATGGTACCAAACCGCCTGGAATGCAAAGCCGGGGAGTCTGGCCGCCCCGACGGCAAGTCTTCATTGGACGCGCCAGGACCTGGAAGATCTCCGCCGGCGAGATGTGGGGGTCGAACAGCTCACCCTCCATGTGGGGCTGGGCACTTTTTTGCCGGTCACCGCCGACCGCCTGCAAGACCATGCGATGCATGAAGAATGGGTGGAAATCCCGGCCGCCACCTGGGAGCGAACGCGACAATGCCGGGGGCGCGTCTGGGCCTTGGGGACCACCGTCGCTCGCGCCCTTGAAAGTGCCGCCCGCGGCCAACTGTCCAAGGACCAGCAAGGCTTTTTTGGCGGTACGAATCTTTTTCTTTATCCCGGGCAGGAGTGGTTGTTGGTGAAAGGTCTTTTGACAAATTTCCATCAACCGGAGTCAACTCTGCTGGCACTGGTGGCCTCGTTTTGTGATTTACCGACGGTGAAAGCCGCTTACCAGTGGGCGATCAAGAATAGATTTCGGCTATTTAGTTACGGAGATTTAACGGCATGGAAACGATGATCGAGAAAGCCTCTTCGGCTTTCCCTTGCGGCAACTTCACCCTGCTGGCGCAAGAAGGCGAGGCGCGCCGCGGGCGATTGATCACCGCTCATGGGCCGATTGAAACGCCGGTGTTTATGGCGGTGGGCACCAAGGCGACAGTCAAAGCCATGACTACCCATGAACTGGCTGAACTGGGCACTCAGGTGGTGCTGGGAAATACCTATCATCTGCACCTTCGCCCCGGTGAAAAAATCATCCAACGCCAAGGGGGGCTTCACCAATTTATGCGTTGGCCCGGCCCGCTGCTGACTGACAGTGGAGGTTTTCAAGTTTTTTCCCTCAACCAACTGCGCCGACTGACCGAGGAGGGCGTGGAATTCCGCTCGCACCTGGACGGTGCCAAGCATTTTCTTTCGCCGGAAACGAGTATGCAAATTCAGATGGATTTGGGCTCGGATATCATTATGGCCTTTGACGAGTGTTTGGAATACCCGGCCAGCGACGAGCGGATCAAAGAAAGCATGGATTTGACTTACCGTTGGTTGCTGCGCTCGCAGGCGGCGATGACGCGGACTGAAAGCCTTCTGTTTGGCATTGTCCAGGGGGGCCTCTCCCTTGATTTTCGTCGCTATTCCTTGCAGCAGATCACCAGCGTCGATTTGCCTGGCTACGCCCTGGGTGGCTTTTCGGTCGGCGAACCCATGGAGCTGATGCACGCTCTGGTGAAGGAAGTGGCGCCGCTGATGCCGGCTCAAAAGCCTCGCTATTTGATGGGGGTGGGGACCCCTCTCGATCTGATTTTGTCCATTGATTCAGGCATTGATATGTTTGATTGCGTAATGCCCACCCGGGTGGCCCGCAATGGCACTCTTTTCACCTGGCAGGGGAAGGTGAGCATCAAGCGCAACGAGTACAAGGAAGACTCTTCGCCGCTGGATCCCGAATGTGACTGCTACACCTGCACCCACTATTCGAAAGCTTACCTTCGCCATCTGTTTCTCAGCGGTGAAATTTTAGGCAGCCGGCTCAACACCATCCACAATCTTTATTTCTATATGAATCTTATGGCGAAAAGCCGCGCTGCTATTGAAAAAGGCAAATGGCGGGAATTTCGCAATTTCTGTCTGAAGCGGTTTTTATAAGTCGGCGCCTGCGTCGCCTCCGCAGATGCCAAGTCGGTGCCTTCGGCACCTCCGCAGATGCGACCGTTAGCAGCAAATCTTTCATAGTTTCTCTCAAGTCTTGATTATGACACGTAATAATGGTCAGGATAAAAACATAAAAACTATCGTGGGCGGCGATAGCCGGCACGGGTATTTATTCCCGTATTTATTTCTGGAGGTATCGCAGTGAATTCGGCTCAGCCTTCAACTCTTGAGCTCTTCTTACCGTTTGGCATCATGCTGGTGATTTTCTATTTCTTTATTATTCGACCCCAGGGTCGGAAACTCAAAGATCACGATCGCTTTTTGCAGGGACTCAAAAGGGGTGACGCTGTCATCACCTCCAGTGGCCTCTTGGGAATCATCGATGGCATGACGGATGCGGTAGTGACGCTTGAGATCGCCAACGGCATCAAAGTGAAATTTCTAAAAAAGCAAATCGCTGGTTCGCAGTCCCAGATCACCTCTGAAAAAAGCAGTGAAAAGAAATCATAAGATGAATCATCAGGAAAATTATCAGAATAGTTGTCACAATAATTATCACAATAATCATTAGTCTTGGTGAGGAGAATGCATGGATAACTTGCGCATGAGATCGATCTTCGCGGTCCTGGGCCTGGCGCTGGCCATCATGTGGGTCGCGCCCAATACCATCAATTTGGACAAGATCTGGTGGCCTTCAAAGCAGAAGTTAAACTACGGACTCGATATCCAGGGTGGGCTTCATTTAGTCATGAGTGCTGATATTCCGGGAGTGATCAAGGAAGGGTCACAGCGCTTGGTGGGCAGCATGAAGGCTGAATTCATCAAAGACAATATTCCCGTGGAGGACATCAAGGTCACCGAAGGTGCTCAAGGCGACTTTGAAGTCATCCTGGCCAACCCCGCGGACAAGGCGAAGGCCGAGGAGATGATCAACAACAGACACTCGGCGGCTTTGCAAAAGATTGGCGAAACGGACAAAGCGGTGACCTATCGTTACTACGAAAGTTATCTGCACGATCTCAAGTCCAAGGTGGTTCAACAAGCCATAGAAACGATCCGCAACCGCATTGACGAATTCGGCGTCGCCGAGCCGTCGATCTCGCAACAGGGGGATGATCGGATCTTGGTGCAGCTGCCGGGGATGGCGGATGCCGAGCGCGCCAAACAACTGATCAACACCGCGGCGAAATTGGATTTCATGATGGTCGAAGAAGAGCCCAAAATCGACACCCTGGCGGCGATGATCGCGGATGCTGAAAAGGCCGGCGGCTACAATATCGGCAAGCTCAAGTACTCGGAATACATCAGCCGGCTCAACAAGGACCTGACGGGCAAGCTGCCGGAAAAGACCATGATCCTTTTTGAGAAGGCGCCTAACGCCGCCAATATGGAAGCGGGTAAGATCCCCTATCTGGTGCGCACCGATACGAATTTGGGGGGCGAGGGTCTCAGTGACGCTTTTGTTTCCTTTGGGCAATACGGCGCTCCCGAGGTGGGGATCCACTTCAACGCCATGGGGACGGCGGTCTTTCGCGACTTGACGGCGGCCAACGTTGGCAAGCGCATGGCGATTGTGCTCGACAAGGTGGTGAAGACAGCTCCCGTGATTAAAACCCAAATCGGCAACGGTGAGGCGCGGATTGAACTCAACGGCAAAAGAAACGACCAGTCTCTCAATGAAGCCAAGATGATCGCGACGGCCTTGCGGGCCGGGGCTCTGCCCGCGGCTTTGGAGCAGTTGGAAGAGCGGCGGGTGGGACCCTCGCTGGGGGCGGATTCGATCCAAAAGGCCCACCGCGCGGCTTGGATCGGCGCCATCTTGATCATTATATTCATGCTCATTCGCTACAAGGGGATGGGCGTGGTTTCAAACATCAGTCTGGCGGTGAATATCCTGGCGGTTTTTGCGCTGTTGACCTCCTTGGGTGCGACCCTCACTTTGCCCGGCATCGCCGGAATTGCTTTGACCGTGGGATTCGCGGTGGATGCCAATGTGCTGATCAACGAGCGCATGCGCGAGGAGCTGCGCAAAGGAAGCAGTTTCACATTGGCGGTGAAGGAGGGTTACTCGCGGGCCATGTCGGCGATTCTCGACGCCAACGTGACCACGGCGGCGGTGGCCGGGGTGCTGCTGTATTTTGGCACCGGACCGGTTCGCGGTTTCGCGGTGACGATGTTGATCGGTGTCGTAACGACTCTTTTTGCCAATGTGTTTGTCTCAAAAGTGATGATTGATAATCTTATTCATCGCTTTGGCGTAAAGAAAATTTCAGTTTAAGGAGCACGGCTTGTGAATCAGAAAACCGGTGCCTTCGGCACCTCCACAGAAAAACAAGAATCCTTCGGGCGGTTTGACTTTGTCAGCATGGTTGGCGTCTTTGGCGGGATCTCAGCGCTGCTTGTCTTGCTTTCGCTGATTTATTTGGTCACCCATGGCATCACCTATGGAATTGATTTTTCGGGTGGAACCGAGCTGCAAGTCCGCTTTAAAGAACCGGTGACCATCGATCAGGTGCGCGCCCTGGCGGAGAAACAGAATCTCCTCAATGTGGCCTTGCAAGCCTTTGGCGAAGGATCGGAATACGTGATCCGGTTTCAAACGGCGCACGGGAAAAACGACAAGGAAACCAATGAAATCCAAAACGCGGCGGTGGTGCGCCTCAAAGAAGCGATCAATACCGAATTGGCCGCGGCGGGTCCGGAAATTCGCCGGGTGGATTCGGTCGGTCCACAGGTGGGAGCTGAGCTGAAACGAAACGGATTTTTGGCCGTCTTTTATTGCTTGATTGTGATTTTGATCTATGTGGCGCTTCGTTTCGATTACAAATACTCCCCCGGAGCGGTGGTCTGTCTGTTTCATGATGCCATCATCACGCTGGGGGTGTTTGTCCTGGTGGGGAAAGAGGTGAATATCCCCATCATGGCGGCTATCTTGACTTTGATTGGCTATTCTCTCAACGACACTATTGTGGTTTTTGACCGGATCCGAGAGACCGAACATCACTTTAAACGTCAAGGCATGAAATTTATCATCAACCGCGCCATCAACGACATGTTCGAACGAACCTTGATCACTTCGGGGACCGTGTTCACCTCGGCATTGTGTTTGTATTTCTTTGCCGGCGGCACGGTTTCAGACGTGGCCTTTGCAATTTGCGTGGGGATTATCTTCGGCACCTACTCGTCAATCTATGTCGCGGCACCGTTGATTCTGATCATGGAAAAATTCAAAGTGCGGCCCACCGTGGCGGTCAAACAGCCGGCATAGGTTTTTTGAGTGTTCTTTTGAACTGTTGAGAGTTCTTTTGAACCGTTTTAAGAGCGCGTCTAAGGAGGGAGCGGCGTGATGAACAACTGGAAGAAAAGACGGGCCGAAATCCCTCCGTTTAATCCTGATTCGTCAGTTCCATGGATCATTCAAGACTTGCTGGCCCTGCGCGGTTACGCCGACGCGCAGGAGTGGGAAGTCTTCTTCGCGCCCAAGCTTTCACAATTGAAGTCGCCCTGGCTGCTGGCCGATATGAGTCTTTCGGTGGATCGGTTGGAAGTGGCTTTTCGGCGGCAGGAACCGATTTGTCTCTACGCCGATTTTGATTTGGACGGCACATCGGCTTTGGCGCTGGCTCTGCAGGCTTTTCGCGAGCTGGGCTTTAAGAAGCTTCTTTCACTGCAACCGCAACGCCTCACCGATGGCTACGGGTTCCATCCCCATCTGGTGGAGGACGTGGCGGCCAAGGGGGCTCGGCTGATCGTGACCATGGACGTGGGGATCACCTCCCATGAGGCGGCACAAAAGGCGCGCGAGCTTGCGGTCGATGTCATTATCACCGATCACCATCAGCCCGAGAATGTGCTGCCTGAAGCGCTGGCGGTGGTGAATCCGAATCGACGCGATTGTAATTCGGGTTTGGGGTATTTGTGTGGCGCTGGCGTGATGTTTTATTTGCTTCGTGCTCTGAAACGGCGCTTGGTTGAAAAGGCACTGGTGGCGGAAAATTCACTGAATTTGCGGTCGCTTCTCGATCTTCTCACCGTGGCCACATTGACCGATATGGTGCCTCTTATTGAGGACAATCGGCTGCTGGTCAAACACGGCTTGCAGGTCCTCAGTGAGACGGCCCGGCCCGGTCTGCGGGCGCTGCTGGAAAAGCTGAAACTGAGTGGGCGTATCCTGACCGGTCAGGATGTGGCTTTCCGTTTTGCCCCCAAGCTCAATGCCCTGAGCCGACTGGAGAGCGGCCTTCGCCCTTTGGATCTTTATATGGCGGAAACCATGGAGGACGCTGAAAACATCGTTGACGATGTCCTCGACAGAAATGCGGAACGAGTGGAGCTGCAAGCGCGGGGCGAGGAAATCGCCATGGCCATTTTTTCCACGCAAGCGGACTGCCCTTGCGTGTTTGTCACCTCCACTGAATTTCACCGCGGGGTTGTGGGTCTGATCGCGACCAAAATGGCGAATCAGACGGGACGGCCGGCCTTTGTGGGGGCCGAGTCGGCGGATGGTGTTGTGGTCGGCAGTGCCCGGGCGCCGCAAGGGAAGTGTGTCGACGTCTTGCGGGCCCTCAAAACGGCGGCGGATTTTTTCACCCGCTTTGGCGGCCATGGGCCGGCGGCGGGTTTTGAATTTCGACGGGAAAACGCTTCGGCCATCGCGCTGGCCCTGGCGTCGCATTTCGCCGGCGCCGACGAACAGTCTGAGATGGAGATCGAATACGATTTGGATCTTTCGTTGGAGTTCGTGACCGCCAATCTTATTCAGTGGATCAACAGCCTGGGACCCTACGGCACGCAGTTTCCGTTACCGCTTTTTTGTTTTCGCGAGCTGCGCGTGGAGTCCGTGAAAATCTTAAAGGGCAACCATTTGAAGCTCGGTGTGGTCCATAAAAATTTGGCGAGAACGGTAACGGCGCTGTATTTCTCTCCGCCGCCGGACTTGAACCTGGCCGCGGGGATGACCATCGATGTGCTGGGGGAGTTGCAGAAAAATGATTTTCGCCGGGTCATTGAGCCGCAGATTCTGATCAGAGACTTGCGGTGAGGTGTTCCCGTCTTTTCACCTGGTGCTTTTTGCTCCCGTTGATGGGCGTTGTGCCCGGGAAGGACACTGCGCTGGGGAATGGCGCTGCGCTAGGGAAGGGCGTTGCGCTGGAGAAGGGCGTTGCGCAAGCGGAGGTCGAAAAGCCTGAATTCGAAAAGGTTGAACTCGAAAAGCCTGAACTCGAAAAGTTTGAATTCGAAAAGTTTGCAATTGACCAGCGGCCAGCCGGTTTTGTTGATCTCAAAGAGATCGACCCTTCGATCACGCAAGAAATGCGCTATCGTCAATCCCACAACTTTCTTGGCCGTCGAGTGCGCGGGTATGTCGCCGCAAAGTGCATTCTGACACGTCAGGCGGCCAAGGCGCTTCGCAAAGTTCAAGCCGAACTTCTGCCGCAATCCCTGTCCCTGAAAGTGTACGACTGTTATCGACCGCAACCGGCGGTCGATGATTTTGTCGCTTGGGCGAAGGATCTTTCAAACACGAAAATGCGGAAGGAATTTTATCCCCGCGTGGAGAAAGCCAATCTTTTTCGTGATGGGTATATTGCGGAAAAGTCGGGTCACAGCCGCGGCAGCACGGTTGACCTGACTCTCGTTCCCCTCCCGGCGGCGGCTCAACCCATTTACCGGGATGGCGACGAACTCGTGGAGTGTTTCAAAGCGAAAGACCAGCGTTACAACGATAACAGCGTGGATATGGGGACAGGTTTTGACTGCTTCGATCCGCTGGCTCATACCGAAAATCAAGAAATTGGAATTGAGCAAAGAAAGAACCGGCATTTTCTTAAGCGGGTGATGGAAAGACATGGTTTTCGTAACCTGCCGCAAGAATGGTGGCATTTCACTTTGGTGGATGAGCCCTACCCCCGGACTTATTTCTCATTCGAGGTGCGGTGATCCTTTTTGGCACGTTTTGCAAGTACCCATCCAAGCGGTTGAGGATTTGAACATTGGAGTGCGATATGCATTATACGAGTTTTCACGGGGCAGCTTTGGCGTTAGTAGCTGCAATTTGTGTCACATCTTTTTCGGTGTCGGCAGTCAGCGAATGCCGGTTCCCAGGTGAAACGAATTCGACCTCTCTTGAAGAGCATTTCAAGTTGATTCAACAGGCGTTTAGCGGCCCCGATCTCTCGGCATACTTCCTCTCTTGTGGAAGTTTTGGACTGAACCGCCTTCGGCGGTGGAGTACCGAAGTTTTGGTTTGATTCCGCCGTTCAATGTTGGCGTGT
>PSRN01000283.1 GCA_003176075.1 Bdellovibrio sp. | reverse complement strand
CCCCGCCGGAATCGGTGCGGCCCCGACGGGCGTGGCTCCGACGGGTTCGGCTCGATTCGCGCGGCCCGGCGCGAGCGGAATTCTTCGTAGTATCGGTGAGCCAGCGATTTTTCTTACCGGTTGCTTTTGGAGGGGTTGGTGGGTCACAGGTCGGCGATTCTTGCCCGCCGTCGATGTTCCTGCTTTTCGAGTGGAGACCGCAGGACGACCGGGCGGCACATCCGCCGTCGCCAATGATGAGAGAAGAAGTACGGATGGCAGCCACGCCATCCTGATGAGGCCCAAACCTCCAAAGTCCATGTCTCATTTTGAAGCAAACAGGATGCCTCGCAGGTAAAGTGATCGCGCTTTATCGTATGATGGCGTGAGGTGATCGCGTGATGGCGAAGGCCACCCTATTAGAGATAATTGGCGAGGGCGGTGTCAAAGATCTATACAACTGCCTGGGGAAAATTGGCTATGGAGAAAAATTGGCGAACCATGAAGAAGTTTGGCTCTGGGGAATCTTGGCGAATTCTCACGGTCAATTTCACAATCTCACGGCCAAGATTACGGCCAAGATCACTGCCAATTTTTACGGCCAGATTTCACGGCGAAGTTCCAAGGTGCAGTGCAATTCACTCCAGGTGCAATTGTTCAAAGCGAATTCGGATCTTGCGAAACTGATTGGTGTGAGGCCCGGTCACTCCGTCTTTGCCGATGGGTCCAAGTGATGAGGCGTAGGATTCTGTTCCTCTCAGTATGTGTTGGATGCGTGCGAACTGCGAACTCGCGGGCCCGCGGGGTTGCGCGGGGTCGACTGCTTTTGGCGATTTCGTCACCTCCCCCATCCAATGATCACGGTTGTTCACTGTCTTGGAGCTTCCTTGCGTCGAGCCGACCACGCCAGGCCGGTAAAATCCAGCGCTTTTCAGGTTTTCATTCGCGGGCCGCTGATTTTGTTTCTGACTGTTCTGGTTGTTTGGTGTTGTGGCGGCTGAATTGGTTTGGTTGGCAGCATTCTTTTCGCCAGGAGTTCCGACTTCGTTGGGCGAACCGGTGAGCGGTGCAAATGCCGCTCGAATGGTGTGCCCGAGCGATTCGACCATGCGAGTGAGGATATTTCCAGATTTGCCACTGGCACTAGGCCCAGAAGCTTCACTCGAATCGGCGGTGTTCACCTGAGGGGGTGCTGCGGCTGGCTTCGTTTGACCGCAGGATTCGGGGTGAAGTTCGCACTGCTGTTGTTCAGCGCCAAAGGGCTTTTGTGGGGCGGAGGAAAATTCGTTCCCCAACGGTTGTGAGGGGGCGGGGGGTGCGGCAGACGTCCCCAAATTGGCGTTCGCTTGCGCGGCTGAGGGGGGTGGCGGCATCGACCCCAACGACGCGGGGCTGGAGGATTGCGGTGCCGAATTCTTGGCTTCGCTAGCAGGGGCACTTGAACCACCACCCGAGGGGCTTTGGTTGCCACCGCTCGTGTCCTTCGCCACCGGCGACTTGTCGTCGGCGGATTTGTTGCACCCCACTTTATCGCAAAACGCCGTGTCGTCCTTGACCCGCTTTTCAAGCTGAGCCTGCGCTTGCTCCAATTCAGTAATTCGGTTCGCGGAGTCCACTTGCTTAGCGCGAACCTCCTCCGCCGCCGCCTGGGCTTCCTGCGCCTGGGCCACGTTTTGTTGAGCTTCCTCAATTTGAGGCTGGCAATTAGGGCTGTTTTCCTGCCCGCTGTTCGCTTGGCAGACACTGATTTGTGGCATCAGGGTCTGGGTGGCGTAGGCCATATGGTTTTGTTGAGTCGACTCAAGATCGGCTACAATGTGCTCCAGTCTATCGACGGACGATCTCATGGAGGCGATTTGCGCTTTGGTCTCCTTGATCGCCGACTGAAGCTCTTCCCTGCTTTTCGAGTCTCCCATGTGGTTTTTCCGTTCGATTGCGTGTTTACCTTTCTGTATCCAGTCATCGGCGCGTTGACCGCTTTCATCGGCTTTCCGTTTAGCTGCTATCGCTTCTTGACGACTCATTCCGACATCGTCAGAATCCGAAGATGACAGTGGAGTTGCCGCGAGTGAGACCGAAGCCCAAAAGCCGATGGGAGCCAGTAGTAACGCAATCTTGTTTTGAATTCTCATATTGACTAGATTAACATGCGGTCTCGTTTTCAGACCGAATACGCGGATTTTTGATTCAAATTGTTTTGGTTTGAGACGAGTTTGAGTTAGTCCGTCTCAGATTCGTACAAGTTATTGACATCCTAGAAAATTTTTCTGTTAGGTCGCAAGTTTGTGGCGGCTCTTTCTTAGTTGTGGGAAAACCCAAGCTACGTGAAGGAGAAGCCATGAAGATAAGACTTTTGCACATACAACGCAGAAACATTACAACCTTGGTCATTCCTTTGTCCTTCTTGGCATGTTCTTTTCTCTTTCAATCATATGTTCATGCCGTTCACACCGGGTCAGCAAAAATTCGCGATTCTGTTGGGAATGCAACTGAGGAAGTCCGTTATGGGCCACGCGCGAACATGCGTAGAGTGCATGAGCAATCTTCAAAATTGCCATGGATCGTTGCGGGGCAGATCTCCGGAGGGACCAAGGAGGGGTGCACCGGTGCCTTAGTTGGAGAGGCGGGAGTCTTGACGGCGCTGGAATGTGTGGCAAAATCAGATCGTACTGGCGTGATAAAAGAGGGCCTTACTTTTAGAATTTGGAACTACGGCAGCAAGAAATACGAAGTTGCAAAAGTGGTAGGTGTCTTTCCTGGTGACAACGCCTTGGCAAAAAATCGATCAAGATCTATTGCCAAGCCTACCTCGGCTTGGGCTTATCTTCGCTTGGAGAGAGACTTGGGCATGGCGCCTTTGCTTTGTAATCCCGCTAATTCCGTTCAGTTGACAGAAAATTTTGGAAAAGAAAAGATACCACCAGGCTTTTTCGGGCTCATCGGTTTTTACTCCGACTTGGGTGAGATAGAAAGTGGAACGTCGACCTCTTCCTTGATTCGTGGTGGTGAAGAAGGATGCGATGTAACTGGTGTGGATAACAACGGTTTAATTACACACAATTGTACGACGACAAGAGGAACGTTGGGAGCGCCGCTAATTTGGCATGATCCAAGGACTGGCGATGATGGGGTTTGGGTCATTGTTGCACTTAATGTGAGCGGCGGAGTGGAAGATGAATTCGCTGAAAGCGAAGAATTCACAATTGCCGATGGTATCGAGTCATCAGAAAGAAAGGATAATCTGGCAATACCGGCTTCAGAATTTTGCAAGTTCATTAAGAATAAGAATCTCGACTGGAGAAAAATGGCCGCACAGGATGCGGCGCCTGCACAGTCTGCGACGACCGGACATAAACGCCGAAAGGTCAGTGAAAGGTAGTAGTTCTTGCAGCGACTGAGGCTATCCCCATGGTCCAAGTACTATCCCTTCATCTTCATCGATTCGACTAAAAAAAGGGATTCAACCATGATTGTTGATTTACGTGGTCAACATACCTGAGAGCAACCTGGTCAGCAGTTGTGGGACAAACGAAAATCATCTACTTTTTTGGAGCTGTTTCATAAGCCGGAGTTAGAAATGGACCGAGGAAAGTCATCTCTGGCATATTCCAGCCTTTCTTTCGAAGAGATGTTTGATAAACAATATGTCCCAATGGAATGACATAATCCCTTTCAACCAAGATCTGATCGGCCTTCCTATAATATTCCCCGCGGACCATTCTATCAGAAGAAATGAGCGCCGAACTCAGTGTCTTATCAAATTGTTTGTCCATTGGCGAAAATCCGCTTGCCGATGTGGACTCAAAATCCCTTAAGAACTGATAAGTGTCTGTCGAGGCCATAGTTGGAGAAAAAAGAATGATTTCCGGAGTTCCTCTGTGAAGGTCTCTTATCAATTCCGGAATGGTCTGGATTTTCAGGCGTACACGGAATCCTAGATTTATGAGATGTTTTAGGAGTAGTTCCGGAATCTCTTGCGTAAAGGGCGCCTTTAATGCCGAGCAAATCGTAAACTCTGGAACATCTCCCGTTGTGGCATATCCCGCTTTTTTGACAAGTTCATTAATGTCCGCATCCAGACTAAAATTCAGACTGGCATTCTTATTGAAACCGAGAGCA
The DNA here is from genome assembly GCA_003176075.1 of Bdellovibrio sp. GTDB lineage: Bacteria > Bdellovibrionota > Bdellovibrionia > Bdellovibrionales > Bdellovibrionaceae > PSRN01. Next base: position 9,853 of record PSRN01000283.1, on the reverse strand, counting down.
CCCCAGGGAATTACGGTTTCACCGGGAATCACGCCGGCATGCGATTTGAGAATTCTACCGATCTCGTCGTTTTGTACCGCTGCCCTGATGGCACGGCGAAGCATTTGATTGTTGAATGGTTTTCGGAGTTTTGGAAAGACTAGCAAAATCGACGAGGCCGTATTGTTTTGAGTTATTTGATAAGAACTTGGAAAATGATCTGGCGGTGAAAGTGGAAAAATATCATCTATGGATTCATCCTTAAGTCGTTGATAAATCCTTTCGGGCGTGTCAATGAGGCCGATAAGTTGATCAATCTGGGCATTTCCTCGGAAGTAATTTTCGTTCTTCGCCAGAACGACTTTGCTTTCCGAGCTTGAGACAAGCTTAAAGGGACCGGTTCCGACTGGATGTCGAAAAAACTCGGCTTCACTTAATCCATGGAAATTCTGGGGTAAAATCATAAACTGAGGTGACGCCAAGTAAGAAATAAAAGGCGGAAAATTTTGGATCAACTGAAGGGAAACTTCAAAATCATTGATCTTTCGCACACCCAATGAATTCTTGGAGATGCAACCCTTTATGATAGGCAAGATTTTTGCATTTCCTTTGCGACCGTTGCATATTCTTTGGATCGAAAAGACCACATCATCGGCGGTAAAAGGTCTTCCGTCGTGAAAAACCACGTTTTTCCGCAGCACAATTTTGATTTCCTTCCCTTGGTTTTCATATGAATAGGACTCAGCCAAGAGGGGCTTAGGCATTTCATCTTGTAGTGCAAAAAGTGAATCGAATATTTGTATCACCACAAATTGGCTGTATCTGTCGACAGTATTCAATGGGTCTAAAGTTACAATTCGATCTGGAAGATACCGAGTAAAAGTGATTCCCCAAGTCACTGGGGGGAGGGACAAGAACAAGAAAAGGAGACAAATTTTAACAACCTCATTAGCTCGACACATTTTACGATTAGCTCTTTCTTTGAAAAGAGTTGAAGTCTAGAAAATGCTAAAGAACGGAGGCACCCATTGGCAGGCCCTCCATTATCAAATCGTGCTTTCCAAAATACAGGTAATGCCTTAATGGGCATCAATAAGATTGTCGTAGAATTTTTCTTTTTTTTACTTTAATAATCTTCACGATCGCCTCCTTTTCTAAGGGCACCTTTGCTTTAACTCATCCATTTGTCCATTGAATTTCCCGTTGTCTTCCAGTTCCTCGATCCAGATTTCCTCCTTGTGCGATGAAAACAAAAATGATCGGAAATCGCCGCAGCGGCCATCTAATTCTGTGAATTCCGGGCCCACCTTTATTTTCGCAAAACCGCGTGGTCCCTGAAGAGATATTTCAAGACCATCTTTTCCATTCCAGGTGAACTCCGGTGTCCGACCATCGGACATTATGGCAATGGCTCCTTCAAACACCAATAAGTTTGAAATTGGCTCTGAATTCGTCCAATGGGTCAAAGCCATGCGCAGGATCTCCGGCAAGTGGGCGCCGCTGTCTTTTTCACCATGAAGGACAGTCAGTCGTCCTGAGTTTTCATTTAGCCAATTGGTGAACAACGTTCTCAATTCATTCGATCCCATGATCGACTGAATTGTTCGTGGAAAAAAGGTTGCCCAAGTCCTGAAACATTCAGCCAAGATCTCGACGGACATTCCCCAGAATTTTCTTCGATGTTCGAATTGAAAACTGTAAAGATCGGGATATTTTATTGCATCTTCAAGCTTAAATAGACCTCGGTATTTTGGATCATCGAAATATCTCGTTCCGGGGTAAAGACTGAGGGATGAAATTGAGACACGTCCCTGCGATTTGAGTTTCAATAATGCTGCAAATCCTAGCTCATCAAGCAATTTCTCTTCATTTTGATCAGGGAACCCAAGAATGATATTTGTCTCCAGCTCAATCTCAAGATCATGGCATACTGCGATGATTTCCTCTAACTTCTCGTTAGAAATTCGTTTTCGAATTTCAGACTGGATGGATGGGAGTTTCGATTCCAGTCCAATAAAAATTTGCCGGCAACCGGCTTCTTTCATTAACGGGGCAAGGTGGATTGGAAATTCATCCACTCTCGAATAGCAACCCCACTCTATCTGTAAATTCGAGGAAAGAAATTTTCCACACAACTGCTTAAGATTCTCCTTATCGAAGGTAAATTGATCATGGGTAAATTTGACCTTTGAAATGCCGGCTGCCTTAAGCGTGGCGAGATCATCCACGATTTTCCTAATCGGAAAATATCGAGTCTTATGTCCCCAGTGTTTAGAGCTAATACAGAATCCACACCGATAAATGCACCCGCGACCGGTCTCCACCCAAAAGTAGTCGTTTGTCGAAGCCCTTCGATAGTCTTTCAAATCGAGGAAATCAAATTTGTAGGAACCAACAGTATCAAGTTGAATCTGCTTGCGTTCACTCACGAGAATTTCACCCGTTTCGCTTTTCCTAGCAATATTGGGAATGGTCGAAAGATTAAGAGATGCTTTTCGCTCGACCGAAGACCAGCCAGAACAAAGTTGGGAAAAAGCGAGTTCGCCCTCACCCAATATTATTGCGTCGATGCAATCATACTCTTTCAAAAGGCTGCCATAGCAGGACGTGGCGTGAATTCCTCCTAGAACCAATACAGATGAAGGATACTTTGACTTCATAAACTGACCGATGGAAATGGAAGTCAAAGTGTTTGTGAAATGAGTTGTCAATCCAATGATATCCCACTCAGCAGAAAGCACCCCAGATCGATTGACGAGATCGAGGATAGAGGTCTCCGAATGGATGAAATCGTTCTTGATGAGCTCAAGGCTCAAATCCACGATCCGAACTGAGGCAACCAGGTGCCTTTCGGTTACGTAGTTGGCGATAGCCAATAGACCCAGAGGTAGATGCAAATTTCCGGATTTCGAGCTTTCGAAATCAGGGGGATCAATAAGAAGGACGCGAGGACGCTTCAACTGCTTATCGGCTTTTGCTAACGTTCGCATTTTCATTTCCTAACGTCGAGTCAATCGATTGACGGTATCCTTCAGGGCTTGAAGATACCTTGGCGAAACAGGATCACTGAGCGATTCAAAAAATCCTTTTCCTTCTTTAACCTCGCGGAAGCTGTGCTCTAAGCCTTCAAAAAGCTGGACTTCCACATTCAAATAACTGCCGTGTGCTTGTTCGTCCCAGATCATCTTACTCACGTCAGGATTTACATTAAGATCCTTTGAACCAAAAAAGACTGCGACTGGTACCTTCACTTTTTTCAAAAGATCCAACCCCGACCACATGTATTCGCGGTATTTTGTGAGGGAGGTGATAACTGACCACTCTCCATTTTTGAGCTCATAATATTGATCGTCAGTCGACCTGATGCGATTCAACATGTCACCCTCGTACATTGCTTTAAAAAAAGCGGCGGCGTATGGATATTTTTTCTCCAATGTCCCGGATCGATCGACAAGGAAGGGCTGAGCGGCTCGTGTTTTTTGGTACTCTAAAATCTGATCAAAGGGAAGCAGGGCGGGGCTTTGTAGCAGTATGAAGTCGGGACGAGCTCCAAGATCATAGGCCTTTAGGGCAACCAGGCCGCCTTCACTCTGCCCAATGATCCCGATTGGTAAGCCTGGGAACTGTTTCCTCATTTCATTTAGAATCACAGTTACGTCTTGAGCCAAAACCGTTAAAGTGGTGTCCTCATACACCCCTTCACTCTTCCCTGAGGCCCGTTTGTCGTAACGGAAAGTACCGACACCTTCTTGGTACAAAGCGTTGCTCATATCAAGGAACAGGAGTCGTTTTGGAGTTCCTTCAGGGTACATCCACAGGCTGGAAGAATCGAGGTCACCGTTTCTGTCCTGACAAAAGCTACCATGAATGGGAATTACCAAAGCTCGGAGTTGGCTGGGTATCGCCATTGAACCTCGGAGTCTTACACCATCAAATGAAGGAACCTCGAAGGATGTTTCAGGAATACCAGATGATGGCTGGTCGCCGAGCTGCGCTGTATTTAGGTCCGCGCATTTCCCGGCATTGGACATGCAGGAAATGAATGGCGTTGAAAGTAGGGTTAATCGCAGTATTCTCATTGCAAAATCCGAAATTTGTGATGATCTCGGCGAAAATCTCTTCTTCAAAAGTGCCTCCATCTGACGTTTTTTCTAATTGCCCTTGCTGGATTTCCAGCAACCAATGTGAACGGCAAAACATCTCTAACAACTCTAGTCCCCGCAGCGATAACAGAACCTTCTCCGATTTTAACCCCTTTAAGAATTGTCGCTCCAAGGCCAATCCAGACGTCATCCCCGATGACAATAGGGCTACCGCGACCAAGATTGGCGCCAGTGTCAGTGATGGAAGATTCAATTCTGTTTCCCCTCTTTCCTCGTTGATGAGAAATGTAGTGCCCATCATAATCCATAAAAGTGACTCCATGCGAGATCAGACATCGGTGTCCGACCTTAATGCTTAAACGACAATGAACCGTAAAATCTGCTCCAATATTTGTCCATTTCCCTATGGCTAGGCTGCTTTCTTTGGCGACTGAAAGATAAAACCCCGGGCCAATTCGGCTATTGTTAGAGAAGGTGAGTATAGAATCTTTAGCAAGTCGAAATCGATTCGGCCTACTTGGTGGATTTTGATATTTGCGAGGATTCATCAGCCCCAACACTAAATCAAATTCATTATAATCGCTCGGCTTACCTTCAGGAGGATCCGCATAGGATGATTCGACGACGACCGTTGCACCATTCTCGATAAAACTTCGATGGGTACGCCCAATCAATATTGTACTATTAATAATCTCAGTTTTAATATGACCCAGTTGTTTCAACATTTCTCCGCGCAATCGAGCTTCGAGGCAATCCAGCTTGTACATCCATTCCCATCGGCGAGAGCCCAAACCCATCATATCTTTAAGAACGTTTCTCGAATAGCGGGCAAGTAAGCCACCCATCATGCCCATGGCGGTTCCTTGTCTACAATTGCGCAGATCCAATCCATGTTTGGAAAATCGCGAGCATCATAGCCAGTGGCCAATCGAATTTCTTTGAATCCAAGCGCGAAGATGTCTCTTGCTGCAATCTCTCCCCTTATGCCATTTCCCAAATTTGAATCCACATAAATTGGGGTTTTTCTGTCGTATTTCTCTGCAACTTTCATAAAGTCGTTTAGCGTTGAAAAGCACTCGAGATGCTTTCCGTTCTCTCTAGCTTTCAGCTGCCAACAACTCCGAGCCAGGGCATCATCATCAATTAAGATCGCGTCAGTTGGGGTAACGTTAAATTTCGAAATTTCCATCTGGATGGGAACGAAGCCGGCCAAACATTTGGGAACGAACCTAATTCCAAGAAGTTCGCAGCGCTGACGAATCAACGGATCTTCAAAACGACTGGTCACGAGAATTGATTGCTTTTCAATTTGAAGCCGCGAAATCAAATCGAGTCCAGTTATTTTTTGATTTAAGAATTCAAAGTCACAGAGAAATATCATTGAATCTCTCTCTTCCTTCGTGTGTCGATCGAACCATTTCTCAACATCCTCCGGAATGGAAAAATGAGTTATTGAAAGGTCTTCAGAGGCGGGAAATTCCAACTTGAATCGCCCCTGCCAAATATCATGGATGGAACAATCGTCATCGATAACGACAATCTTCGTCTTTCGAAAAAAACGAATCACTGGTACAAACCAAGACGGCGGTTCGGCTTTTTGCAGAGTAACAATTACTCGTGTGCCCTCCCCTAGATTGGATTTGATGGCCAGATCCCCACCCCAAGAAACAAGAGTCGATTTTGCGTGAAATAAACCCAGACCATTGCCCTCCAACTTTCCGTGAGAGACTCCTCGTCGCATCAGCAGGGGTAAGACTTCCGGTGAAATGCCTCCTCCTGTATCTATAATCTCCAGCCGAATTCCGTGTTCATCAGGTCGCAAAGTTAACCGAACCTGGCCAGTCTCAGAAAGTGCCTCAACTGAGTTGTTGATCAGATTCGAAAGCACTCGTTTGAATTCGTTTGGTTGTATTCTTCCAAATAGACCATAGGATTCAGGACTTAACTCATAAACAATATCTACACCCAAGCGATCTCGAAATTGCATTCGCTTTTCTGTAATGAGGCTTTCGATGAGGCCAGACAGAAGCTGGTCGGACAGTGGCTCGGTGGGCATTGTCTCTCCATCAGTTTCCTTATGGCCCACCCTATTGAATGCGATGAGATTGTTGGCGATATCTTGAATTCGTTGGACCGCATTGCGGGCCATTACGCGGCGATCTTCCGACAACGAAGATGCACGTCCAAGAAAAACACTCAGCGCTGCAAGAGGGGATCGAATATCGTGAGCAACTTGTGATGCTAATTGATTAAGTTTCCTCTCAGTTTCTGTCTTTCCCAGCTCTTGATTGAGTTCCGTTGTCCGAGTGAGTAAATTATTGTAACCGCGAATCACCTGGTAGACCTCGACCGAAGAGCCAGCGAGCTGTTCTGGGCATAGCGCAAGATCTTGCAATTGCGAATGTTGAATCATTGAGTTCAAGTACTTAGAAACATCAGACAGTGGTTTCAATAGTTGGTGAAAAATATGACTGAGAAGGACGAAAACAAACACAAAGAATATAAGAAAGACAGTTATGATCCCCAGGGTCAGCTCTAAATCGTGAACAATCCCGCTTGCTTCATCCAAATACATAGCCAAAATTGCATCTGAACCACCAGGACCGAGCTTTGGCATGGCATACTCAAAACAATAATAGCGCGGGAAGAATGTTTCAAGACGCTGAAAACTCCATCGATTTGAAAGCACTTTGAAGTGAGCTGAATGCCATGACTTGGAGGATGGAGGTTCATAATTTGGCAAAACATCTCTTTCGAATAATATGTCGCCATTCTTTGTTTTTAATTCCAGTTTTTGGATTTCGGTAGGTAACCTGTACGAGTGGCTGATCCGGATCACCTCACTCAAATCTGAGATTCTCAGGTTCATTTCCACCAGCGCGGCATAAGGAACGAGAGCGGTATATTGTGATTGAAGCCTTCGCTGTCCTGCTTGTTGAATCAAAAAGAAGTAAGATACTCCACAAGCAGTCAAAAACAAAAGCGTGAGTGTCGCGAACAGAACCTCAGTGGCCTTCTGGCCGACCGAGATGATCTTGTACGATCCCTCAGTCGCCGCAAACTTGAAACAAAATCCTGAAAAGGCCATCAATAGAAGAAAGGACGCCCCTACCACCTCGACTGAAGAGACAGAGATTCCAGCAGCAAACAATAAAGAACCGGCGCTTAAGCCAAGCCAACGAATCAGAGTAAAATAAAGCGCCCCGTCAAATTCCTTCTGCTGTGAGGAATGCAATTCCGCAATAAATATGGTCCTTCCCGCAACGACCGAAATCCCTGCCGACACACTTGCCAATGCAAGCCAGAAGGCTAGCATCCAGATGTTATTCGCGGCGAAAGTGAGCCACAGAAAAATTGCGTTAAGAACTGTGGAATAAAGACTTAGTACCCCGTATTTTTCGCGGGCCATGTGAGATGAACGCCAAGCAAGTGCAGCCATCTTAGCGCCAACCGCAATCAAAAAAGCGGACATTGTGACAAGTAAGCTAAAATGAAATGTGCTGACCGCATGATTGCCATAAACAATTATTGGGAGTGCTGCTTGAAACCCGGAATCAGCAATGGAACGAACGCCGTGAGATAGAATAGCGAGAGGTCGCCAGCCAGTCAGCTTCTTCAGAGTTCCAACCCTGATCATCGAAGCAAATAGACCTTTGCGAAGCCTTAGAAGAATGACCAGTGCACAGGCAATGAATGGCACGTCGGAAAGAATAGCGTTATGCGGGCCTATCACTTGGGCGAGAATGCCTCCAAGCAGGCAGCCGCCACCTAGAGCGACGAAGTCAACTATCGTAATTACGCTGTTAATTCGATGGGTTTTTGCGACACCTACTCGCGCGATTTTTCCGCTGAGAATGTCCCGCCAAACTTGGAAGGCAGTCAATAGTCCCAATTTCACGCTAGAAATTGCAATGAATGCAATTGTATGGCGATATTCAATGGCGAAAAACTGCGGAATTGACAGGACATTCACTAGGAGCAGAAGCAAAGGGTAGTGATTCTTGCGGGCAAGATACCCCCGCCCTGCCAAGAAACTTGCCAGAGCTCGAACACCCGAAACGGCTGCTGCATAGAGGGCAAGATTAACCGTGCCACCTGAACCTGTTTCGAGCAAGATCTTAAAGATCGAAGCATAGCTGAGCCAGCTTGCAAATTGGGTAATGGCATAGACCGTCAATGCTGCTGGGAGCCTGTCTTTCCTTAGCATTTTTGACGTATCCTTTTTTCCTCAAAGGTTGGTCGTTGTTCTTCCCTTGGATACTTGTCTTTGTCCTGGTTTCTTCCTTGGTTTTGCTCACGGGTTCTTTCTTCCAGTTTCACAATGAGCTCTTTGATGTTGGTGGAGATGACATTGCAGCGGCAGCGAATCTCCTCCACCAGTATCCCAACCTCCTTGGGCGCGCCGCCTTCTTTTGACTTGGCTATCAACTCGATTCCCACCCGAATTCCACTGAGGGCATTGTTCAAATCATGATTAATTCGTTTTAGATCAAATGACATTTATTTCCGCCTGGATCCGTTGTCTTCAGACCATCCGTTTTCTTAAGATTCAAGCGCAACGAACGGACCCTATTGAATAAGGTCATTCTGGTAATTCCCAAGTGTCTTGATGTCTTTGTGAGATTTGAATCACAGAGGTCAAATGCAGCTGAAAGATAGAGCTTTTCAGCATTTGCTAGAAATGCGCGGTAGTGCTCTAGTGAAATCTCATCCTTTGCTTTTGGCAGCTGAAGAAGGTTCGCGGTGGCGGTAGTTGAGTTGCTTATTGCTATTGGAATACGAACCAAAAGTTCCGGAATGGGGTTCGAAGCTTTGAGCACATAATCGACAGCCCCTAAAGCGAAACACTCCTTGATTGAGACCTCTCGATCATCGCCCGAAAGCATAATAACAGCTGATAATGGCAATTGCGTTTTGATCAGAGGGATCAGAAAGGCGGCATCCCCGTCCGGCAGACCGCGATCAAGCAGGATTACGTCAAAAGCTTGAGCTAAAATTGCACTCTTGGCTTCCGCTATCGAACCAACGGTGCAAACCCGATAGTAGAGACCCAGAACTGATGAAATTGCCTTGCAAAATAGCAAATCGTCATCAACGAGAAGGATTGTATAATCACCAACCATTTATGCTCCGAACCTAGCGAGTCCCTATACGATTCAGCTTTCACCGGTAAAGGCATTTTTATGATGAATGAAAAACCAGGGAATTTTTGCTAATCCATCGCCCATATCATAGGCAATTTTTTCGAGTGTTTGACCGTCTTTGAGCATGTAGTCCGGCACATTTATTTTCGATCCGTAGACGAAACGACTGACAAGCGAACCCTGCTTATCAAGAACCGCGACAATTTGAAGAGCGGATTGATAAACGTATTGTTCCACTAAAACACCATCGACTTTTTTGCCGACTCGTCGATTTTGACCATCAACAAGGTATTCAATTGTTCTTTCAGTTCGATCTGCAGTTCCAAAGGTGACTCGCTTTAGATTCCCCAGCAAATCATAATTATAGCGAGAGATCTGTCCCGATTGCGTGTCGGTCTTCATTGACGGCACGAATTTCAGAATCCAACGCAGGGGCAGCACAGAGAAGGAGCCCGCGCTCGTTGTCCTGGGCATCGATGCGGAGAACCACATGAGCCTGCTCGCGCTCGAGCCGGGCAACAAGGACGACTCGACGACATGGCGCCAGGCGTTCAACTTGAACCTTGCGCGAAATTTTCATCTTCAACCGTGAACACCTTACTGGTGGCTGAAACGCGCGGTGAGTCG
>PSRN01000185.1 GCA_003176075.1 Bdellovibrio sp. | reverse complement strand
CCGCTGAGCTATGTCGACGACGAGCAACGAAGGGTTGGCGCGAAAGACCAAGCATAAAGTGACAAAATCATCCGGTCGCGGCACTAGTTGTAGGTTGCGTGATACTTTTGGATAAGCTCCATGACCGCCGAACTGATTTCTCGAGAATAAGAGAGACTTGTTTCAATTTCAGACAGGGGAATCCAAACCGTACCCTTGTTCATCGGGGCGTCATTCACAGGACTTTGAATTGGCGATTCGAGGGTTGCCCAATAGAATATTGTTAAGCAATCGTAATCCTCGCCGTTCCAAAAAAAGAAATATTCACGATCCAAGGCGGACAACGGATTCACTCGCACTTTGAAACCTGTCTCCTCGAGGGTTTCCCTCTCGGCGGCTTCGGGCGCCGTTTCGTGGGGCTCAATTTTTCCGCCTGGAAGAAAGAAATAAGATCGACCTGAACTCGGGTCTTGGGCTCGAAAAGTCAAAAGCTTTTCGCCTTGAACAATAACTGCGCTGGCACGAACACGACTTTTCAGTGGCGGTCATCCTCGCGATCAGGATCAAGATCTTCGTCTTGACCCTCGTCTTCGTCCTCTTCATCTTCATCTTCATCTTCATCATCCGAGTCGTCGGAATCACTATCTTCATACTCTTCGTGAGACTCGATTTTCAGCAACCAACCATCATACGGGTCTTCTTGAATCAAGGCGGGATCTTCCACTACCGCAGTGTTGATTTCGATCACTTTGCCTGAAACGGGCGAGTAAATATCCAAGGGACCGTCGTCGGTCTCGACACTGCCACAGACAACGTCCGCCTCAATCTGTTCTCCTTCGGGAGGCAAATCGACGGTATTGATAGTTTCAATTTCATCAAGGCCGTCTTCGTTGATTCCAATGGTGTAAACGTTGTCTTCCTTTTGAAACCATAGATAGCCCATGAAATTTCGGTACTGCTCACTCGACATGGTGACCTCTCTTCATCGTCATCGTCATCTTCGCGTTCTTACATGTCGTAGTACAAATGAAATTCAAAAGGCACAGGTCTTTGTTGAACGGGTCGAATTTCCCGATCGAGTTTGTAATTCGTCCAGACATTCACGAGATCCTCATTGAACACCCCGCCTTGTTTGAGGAACTCCCCTTTGGTGGAGAGATTGCGCAAAGCCTCTTCAAGAGAGCCTGGAATGGAGGGCACTTTGGCCGACTCCTCGGGACTCAGGCCATAAATATCCTTATCGAGGGGTTCGCCGGGGTTGATCTTGTTGCGGACGCCGTCGACTCCCGCCATGATCAAAGCGGCTTCGGCCAGGTAAATATTGGCCATCGGGTCTGGCGTGCGGAATTCAATCCGCTTGGCACTGGGATTTGAACCTGTGTTGGGGATTCGAATCGCGGCCGAACGATTGCGGAAGCTGTAAGCCAGCTTGATTGGCGCCTCAAAACCCGGGACCAGACGTTTGTAAGAGTTGGTCGTGGGGTTGATCAGAGCACAGAGGGCCGGCGCGTGTTTTAAAATTCCACCAATATAGTAAAGCGCCGTATCCGACAATCCCGCGTACTTGTTGCCGGCAAAAAGATTTTTTCCATCCTTCCACAAGGACATGTGGACATGCATTCCGGATCCGTTGTCTCCAAACAGGGGTTTCGGCATAAAGGTCACCGATTTCCCGTGCCGTCGGGCGACATTCTTGATGATGTATTTGAACCACATCATTTTGTCGGCCATGCCGAGCGCGTTGTCGAATTTGATATTGATTTCAGCCTGGCCGGCGGAAGCCACTTCGTGATGCTGCCGCTCCACCGGCAAGCCCGCCCGCTCGAGTTCAAGGCACATTTCCGTTCGTAGATCGTGAAGGGAATCGGTCGGCAGAACCGGAAAGTAACCCTCCTTGTGACGGGGCTTATATCCCAAGTTCTTTCCACCTTCGTCCCGACCCGAGTTCCAAATTCCTTCGTCGGAGTCGATCTGATAAAAGGCGCCATTGTTGGTTTGGTCATAGCGAACATCGTCGAAAATAAAAAACTCGGCCTCCGGTCCAAAATAGGCCGTATCGGCGACGCCCGATGAATTCATATATGCCACAGCTCTTTTTAAGACATTGCGCGGATCCCGATTGTAAGCCTCAAGCGACTCCGGCAGCACCACATCGCAGATGAAAGAAACGGTGGGGACCTCCATAAAGGGGTCCATCTTGACCGTCGCCGGATCGGGCTGCACCACCATGTCGCTTTCCTCGATCCCCCGCCAGCCACGAATGGAGCTGCCATCAAAGCCCAGCCCCTCCTCGAAGATCTCGCCGGTGAGAGCAGCGATTGGAATCGTAAAATGCTGCCAACTCCCCAGCAGGTCACAAAATTTGAGGTCCACCATCCGAGCCCCTCGCTCTTTGGCAAATTGCACTGCTTCTTGCGCTGTCATCGTATCCTCCCCTTTCTTGTCAGGATTGCTTTTTTCAATCTTGTTTTTTAGGTTTTGGTCGCCTTTTAAACGTAAATCTTTACCTTCATTTTGGGATTGATGTCGATGAAGGATTCAGCCGACAACTTCAGCTGACGCAGTTCGCAAGACGGCAGGACTCGAGCAGGATGGTGAAAAACCCGGGGGAGAGGAAAAAGCCGCGTCTGTGGAGGTGCCGAAGGCACCGACTTGAGGCGGTGGAGGTGCCGAAGGCAGCGACTTGGAGACTGTGGAGGTGCCGAAGGCAGCGACTTGGAGACTGCGGAGGTGAAATCAATGACAAAAATGGTAATTGAGTTCTAGCACTAGTCAGGGGAATTGGAGACCGATGAATCGTCGAAACACTCACCAAGCGGACGGCCCAACAGGCGTGACGGCCACTTTGCCTTTTCATGTTGTTTTAGTGGAACCCGAAATTCCGCAAAACACCGGGAATATCGGTCGAACCTGCATTGGGCTCGGCGCCGACCTTCATTTGGTGGAACCGCTGGGCTTTGCCATTACTGACCGACAGCTCAAGCGGGCGGGTCTTGATTATTGGCCCCACCTCTCCTGGCGAAAATATCCTTCTTATGATGATTGGCAGAAACAAGTGCAGGATTCGGCGAGGGTTTTTTACTTCTCTACCAAGGGCCAACAGCTGTTTTACGAACAGGACTTCGCGCCCGGCGACTGGTTTGTCTTCGGCAAAGAGACCAAGGGGCTTGACCCTCGCATTTTGCAGCGCAATAAAGAGCGGTGCTTGCGGATTCCCGTGGCGGGTCCCATCCGGGGTTACAATTTGGCCACGGCTGTGGCCATGGTTCTTTCCGAGGCCTACCGCCAATGTTCCACTCGAACTTGAAGTCACAACCGCGAACGTCTAGACTGCATCACCATGATTCAAACAGTTCTTAAAGCGGTCTTCGGCACGAAACATGAGCGTGAAATGAAAAGGCTTCGCCCATTGATCCAACAGATCAATGAACTCGAAGCCGGGATTTCGGCATTGAGTGATGACGAACTCAAAGCCAAAACACCTTCGTTCAAGGAACGAGTGAGCAAAGGGGAAAGCCTCGACGATATTATGCCAGAGGCTTTTGCGGTTTGCCGTGAAGCCTCCCGCCGCGTCCTCGGCATGCGGCATTATGACGTCCAGTTGATCGGCGGAATTATTCTTCATCGCGGCCAGATCGCTGAGATGAGAACCGGTGAAGGAAAAACTCTGGTTGCGACATTGCCCATTTATTTAAACGCTTTGAGCGGCAAGGGCGTTCATTTGGTCACCGTCAATGATTACTTGGCCAAGCGGGACGCCGAATGGATGGGCCGACTCTACCACTGGCTTGGACTTTCCGTGGGTATCATCGTACACGAGTTGACCGATGAAGAGCGAAAGGTCTCCTATGGTTCAGACATCACCTACGGCACCAACAACGAGTTTGGCTTCGACTACCTTCGCGACAACATGAAATTTGATATCGAAGACATGGTCCAACGGCCCCTCAACTTTTGCATCGTTGATGAATGTGACTCGATCCTGATTGACGAGGCCAGGACGCCACTGATTATCTCAGGCCCGGCGGAAGCCTCCACCGATAAATATTACATCGTCGACAAAGTGATCCCCCACTTGCAACGGGATGTTCATTTCACGATGGAGGAAAAATCAAAAACGGCTTCATTGACGGATGCCGGGAATGGCAAGGTCGAGGAACTGCTTAAGATCGACAATCTTTACGATCCCCAGCACATTGAACTCCTTCATCACATTTACCAGGGACTTAAAGCCCATCATCTTTACCGTCGCGACGTGGAGTACATGATCAAGGACGGGGAAGTGGTCATCGTCGACGAATTCACCGGCAGGCTGATGCCTGGACGGCGGTGGAGCGACGGCCTTCATCAAGCCATTGAAGCCAAAGAGGGGGTTGAAGTTCGTTCTGAAAATCAAACTCTCGCCACCATCACTTTTCAGAACTACTTTCGCATGTACAAGAAATTGGCCGGCATGACCGGAACCGCCGACACTGAAGCGGTGGAATTTAAAAAGATTTACAACTTGGACGTCTCGGTCATCCCGACGAATAAGCCCATTCGGCGCAGCGACCACAATGACGTGGTTTATAAGACCGAAAAGGCCAAGTTCACCGCCATCGCCAAGGATATCAAAGACCGGTACGAAAAAGGGCAACCCATCCTGGTGGGCACCGTATCCATTGAAAAATCCGAAACGCTTTCACAATTTCTCAAGCGTGAAGAGATTCGGCACGAAGTCTTGAACGCGAAACATCACGAGCGGGAAGCCGAGATCGTCGCCCAGGCCGGCCGTAAAGGGGCAGTCACCATCGCCACCAACATGGCTGGCCGTGGAACCGATATTGTCCTGGGAGGAAACCCCGAAATGCTGGCGCGCAAGGAGGCGGCGGGTAACGAAGAGGGGGCGGAGTACGAAGCTGCCTTACAGAAGTTCAAAAAAATCTCGGAGAGCGAAAAGAAAGACGTTATTGATGCCGGAGGTCTCTATATTGTTGGTACCGAACGCCACGAATCGCGGCGGATCGACAATCAGCTGCGGGGTCGTTCCGGCCGGCAAGGGGACCCGGGTGAATCCCGCTTTTACCTGTCCCTGGAAGACAACCTGATGCGTATTTTTAACGGCGAAATGATCCAAAGGATCATGGACCGCCTCAAAGTCCCCGATGATGAGCCCATTGAAGCGCGCATGGTCACACGGTCAATTGAAGGGGCGCAAAGAAAAGTTGAAGGCCACCATTTTGATATTCGCAAGCATCTTTTAGACTATGACGACGTGATGAACCAGCAACGGCACATCATCTATGGGATGCGGCGGAAGGTTCTGGAAAATCAAGACGTGGAAAGATCCTACCTCGATATGCTGGGCGATCTCGTTTCCGCCACACTGGACAGCCATGTTCCCTCGAACGTGAAAAAGGAAGAATGGAAATTGGACGGCTTGAACGTGGCTTTGCAGCACCAGTTCGGCCTGAACATCGACTTTCAAAGTCTTCCGCATATTGACGAGCAAATCATCACCCAGGTCGTGAGCAAAGCCGTCAAGGATACCTTCGACCGACAGAAGCAAAATCTCGGCGAATATTTTCCACAAATTCAAAAGATGGTGTTGCTGCAAGCGATCGATCAGCGCTGGAAAGAGCATCTTTTGCGAATTGACCGCCTGAAGGAAGGAATCAACTTGCGCGGGTACGCCCAGCGGGATCCCGTGATTGAATACAAGAAGGAAGCTTTCGCAGCCTTCGAAGCTCTCAATGGCGCCATCAAATCCGAATGCATCGAAAAATTGTTGAAAGTTCAGATTGTTTCGCCAGACCAAGCCCGCCGCTTCGAGGATATGTTGGAAAAGCCGGACTTTGCGGACATGTCCTTTCAAGGAGGCGACGAGGCCCTGGCGGGCGGAGCCGTTTCATCGCCGGCTCTTGCGACCGGATCACGAGGGGAAGGCGCGGGCAATGCCGCCGCGGCAGGACGCCAACGCATTCGAACAAGCGCCAGACCGCCCGCATCGTCGGATGAAGGGCCCCGACTCAACCGAGCGCAACGTCGGCAAATGGAAAGAAAGCGCCGGTGAAGAAAGAGCCGGTGCTGCCACGACTTTTCGATCGATTGTTCGATCGATTGGGAGCAACAATGCATCGAAGTGCGAGTGAACCTCAGTGACCGTTTATTGTCCCAAGTGCCAAAATCCGGTGATTCAGGATTTCGGCATCGTCCATTGCGCGAATTGTGGCGCGGTTTTCTCCGTCGATTTCGACGGCAATGTCATTCAAGACGAATCAGCTCAGGAAGGAACGGACAAGATAGAAGATTCCGCTAATCTGGAGTCTTCGGACTTGGAATCTGTTGGTTTGGAATCCGCGGGCTTGGAATCCGCGGGTTTGAATTCATCGGGTTTGGATTCACCTCGTTCGGATTCACCCATCGACTCACCAGGGGGAAATCTTGAGCCGCAAGGGGAGTATTTCGAATTGACAGATGAACAACCCGACTTATCGGTAGGGACCCTTGATTTGTCACAAAAGCTTCTCGAGAATTCGGAACCGCCCCAGGAAATATCGCAAACGCGATTCGAGATTTCAGATGAAGCCCAAGTCGGTGCCTCCGAAAAAACTCTTCCTCCCGCGCCAGAAAAGCTTGAATTCAGCGATGTACTGGCCTTCGCCAACTCCGGCGAGCTTGATGATTCGCCCATCGTTTATAGTTTGCGCATCGAAGGCATTGACTCGGCGGATATCCGAGCCAAGGTCCTTGACGTTCTTTCGGATATTCGCCTGAACATCCACCTCAAAGACGTCATACCGACGATCAAAGGTGGAGTTCTCGAACTTCATGATCTCAATCCAGTCCGCACTCACGTTCTGGCGACGCGCTTGCGGGATGAGTCCGTGCGCTTCCGCTGGAAGCAAAGCATTTTTCAATCGGACGGTGGCAGTGGCAGTGGCGGTGGCGATGCCGGTGGCGACGCCGGAGCCGATCAATCAAGACAAACAAGACAAGCAAGGGGAGAAGATGGGGCGCCAACTTGAAGCAAACGCTGACCTGGCTGCTAGGTCTCGCACTGGTGGCGGTTGTCCTCCTGAACGTGCGGGAGTGGTTCAACGAACCCTCGCCATCCCCGCAACCGCCTGCTGAATCGCAATTTAAGCCTGCCTCCCGAATAACACTCAAAGCTCCCCCCGATCACCCCAAGGCCCCCGTGGCAAAGGGCCCACCCAGTGAGGCCGAGTTCGTCGACAAGCGGCAAGCGAAAAACTCTCCAGTGCAGTCGCGAACCACAGCCCGCGACAAAGAAAACAAAGAGCCCGGCGAACTTATCCTTCCTTACGTTCTCGACGACGGCCTGGCGGTAGTACAAGGCGACGTGGTCATCGGCCGGCCGACTGACCCGAACGCCGGTGCCACTGGGCAAGCCGTCGTCCCGGAACTCCATCTTTGGCCGACCTCGGAAATCGCCTATCATATTCAACCGGGGGTGCCCAATCCGGATCGGATTGTCCAGGCCCTGAAGTTTTTTGACGGAACCGCGGTTCATTTTGTTCCCTTGACCAACGAAAGGGACTCCATTGTCTTCGAAGAGACCAAGGGCATCTGCAAGTCCTACGTGGGCTGGATCGGCGGGAATCAGCCAATTTGGCTCAACCCCGAATGCGGACCCACTGAGGTGGCTCATGAAATCCTTCATGCCTTGGGGTTCGTCCATGAACAAAACCGCGTGGACAGGGATACTTACCTTCGCGTCGACTTTGATTCCATCGAGGAGAATCACCGCAGCCAATTTGACAAATTGACCGAGCCATTCATGAAAGTCAGCGGCCTTGCGCCCTTTGATTATGGATCGTTGATGCTTTACCCGGTTTCGATGTTCGCCAAACCTGGACATTCAACCATGGAGTCGGTCATCCAAGGGCGAAGCATCATGCCCGGCCGGCGCCTGAGTGCCATGGATGTGGATCGGCTGAACCGTGCGTACGGTCGCTAGAACGTGTCCCTCCGGCAAGCGATGTCTTCTCATGCCGATAATTTCTTCTTCAGTCGTTCCAGTTCGCGCTCCAGCCAGTCTAACCGAGTGCCTTCGGATTTTTTAAGCATAATTGCATCCTTGAGGAGTTTATTCAAAAGGGACTGGTAGGGCGTACCAGTGGATTCAGCCATTTTGCGTAGCTCGACAAGCAGGTCCTCATAGACACTGATCGTGATCTTGATTTTCTTGGCCTTGGCCATCATTTTACGCATGGCCTTAGTACCCTTAACATCTATCTTAGAATCACTTGCCCGTGCTTTCTGATGTTCGCCTGCTCTTTGGCTAGGTCCCATTCAAACTCCACAAGCCATTTTGCCATATAGATATGGAGGCTGAATCAGTAAAAGGATCCAGAAACGATGAGTCTCGCTCCCGAAATTGTCTCTAGATATTCATCGATGGGAATCAATTTAACATTTTCCACCGTGACCTCTCGACCAAAAAGAAAATATCTTTTTCGTACTATTTTTTCGGCCACTTGACTCTGATTAAAGAACTAAAGAAATCGACGGTAGTCGATCTTAAATTCCTTTTCGATTTTTTTTGCCAGGGCTTTGCCGATAGAGCGCTTGCCGCTTTCAATTTTTGAAACTTCGGCCTGTGTGATGCCAAGGCGCTCGGCAACCCCTTTTTGAGTCAGACCCGTCTTTGCACGAATCCCTCGAAAGGTAATGGCAGGAAGCTTTGAAGGATCGTTCAGCTTGGGGAAAATTTCACCAACATCTACCAAGTCATTGGTATCATCGGGGTCATTTTGCAGTAATGTCTCAATAGCGTGAGCCTTTTCTTCAGAAACGAGGAAAATTTTTCTTTTGGCACCACTACGAATCGAAATTTCAATATGGCGCATTTTCGCGGCCGCCGGCATAAGTCACCTCCACTATTTTAATTACGTTATCCCTGACTGTCCAAACTGCCACATACCTGTAACTTAAGTGGCAGTGATGCGAACCATCGGCAAACTTGGAATAGTTTGGCCAATCACCTCGAACAGGTCCAGTCGCTCGAATGTCAGCCAATGGTGCCTCCAAAACTTCCCGAATATTCTTCGGAAGCTTTTTAAGATCTTTGCCCACCTTCTTTTTGACTTGAACAATCCAACTCATCCTAGTAATAATAGTATGACAAATATTGTCATATATCAAGATAAATATAGAATGTATCAGTTCTTTGATTACCAGCAAGAAGGGGACCTTTTGGGATATGCTCTAGTAAGCCCGTTAGATGATCGCGTGCAGTGACAAGGACTTGGCAAGTCTTTCCGGAAGATGATGTAATGAGGTGGCGGAGGGGTGGGGGATAAGGCGGAGAGGTGGATTTTCATCGAAAATGGGGGGGTATTTGCATGGTTTTAAAAAACCGAAGAGAGGAAATTCGGAATGTTCTTTCTCTTAAAGTGGGAAACTTCAAAAGAAGAAATCATCTTCAGTCCTGGCCCTTTTTTTGACAAAGAAGAGAAAACAATGCAATAAAACTAACGAATAATCGCGTAGAGTTTTTCTACCAAATTCCCAGAGGTTTCGATTTTTGACATGGGAAAAAGAGATCAGGTGCTGGCAAAGTTCAAGGCTCGATCTTAAAATCTTGCTGAAGCCAATAGGTTTTGCCATCGCTGCCCTCAACCAGGGTCAAGGGC
>PSRN01000101.1 GCA_003176075.1 Bdellovibrio sp. | reverse complement strand
AGTTAGCTCAGTTGGTAGAGCGCCACCCTTACAAGGTGGATGTCGCAGGTTCGAATCCTGTACTCCCTACCAGTAAGTACCAGGTTCCCTTTGCAGAAGCGCCGCATTCCACCGTCACCGAGAAAAGCCGTTATTGAAGCGAGGCAATCTTGGGGATCTTCCTGAAGAGAAGCCGTCAATTGTGAAAACGTGGCCAGCGTCAATATCATCGAAAAGGTGACTTGCTGTGGCCCCAATTCCAGTAAGGACAGTTTTGGTACTTCGACCAAAGCCACTCGCGAATGGATTCTCGCCTCTGACCACAAGAATTTCGCGAGTCGATCGGCATCTTAGGTTGCTTTACGAAGGGGACTCGAATTTGCATCTGCTTCAGGTTCTAGGACTTGTACCTTGACGAGTGCTCTGGAGCCCTCATTCAGGCCGTCAGCGGAGTTTCGTTCCATCTCACTCGCCATCAAAGCACCGCGTGAAAAGGTCAGCGCCCCAAGTATGAGCGCCATTCGAATGAGTCTGAAATTCTGTAGCGGAGAAACTAGAGGTCTTTTCATGGCTTCTCCAATCTGGAGAAGCAAACTCTTATTACAGTTTTGAATTGTCATTCCTAGGTCGCCGAGATGAAAATTTGACAGTCGGATGTGGAAATTCAGGGCAAAAAAATACGGGCGTTTGCTGAGTGGCTGAGCAAAGAGCGTGGACGGCGAATGGCCAAGTCGGTGGCCTCACGAGCTTCGCCGCCCGAGGCAGCTCCGTCGGCACCTCCGCAGCGCCACGGGTGACTAACGACTCATTCCGGCAATACTCTCATCGCCTCTTGCACATTACTCTCTTCGACAAGAAGACTGATGCCACTTGAAAAAGCAAGCTCTGGTCTCATTCTTCCGGCGTCGTCAGCTTGAAGCCGAGCCGGGATACCATTTTTTTCAAGCAGGGACTTGGCAATTTCAGCCTCGGCCTGACTGATAAAAGCTCTTATTTTTTTCCAGCTATTCATATCTGCACTTACTCCAAGTCCACATTTGACCTACTCCGAATTTGACTTACTCAGCGGCATTCTGTGCTTAAATTTAGAGATCCATCAAACAAGGAGCCGTTCGCACATTATTACCCAACATCAGGTAGACAAGATGCCCGCTCCCGTCGTGGATGAAGCTGATGTAGTGCCCGTAGTAATCGTCGAGCTGAATCTTCACGTACTCCCCGAGACCTGACCACGGATTGGTTGAAATCTTTTTTCCAAATTTGGCGGTCACCGGAATCTTAAAGTTCATATCCGAATTAAAGCCCGCACGGGAACGAAAATGAATCTCGATAACCTGAACGTATTGTTCGCCCGTAGTAAACTTTCGCAGCTCCGTTCGCGTCTCCGCTTTCAATGAACAATCCATATGGGGTGCCATGCGACTTGAAGCCAAGATTTTGCCAAAATATTCAAGGGTGTTGGGATCGAGCCGAAGGTTCACCTCGGGCTCATCGTTCACGAGAGGAATAAAATCAGCCTGGGCGCTGGAAGATCCGATCAAAAGCGCAATAGCAATTCCGATCAACCGCTTCATGGGCCATAAGAGCTAGTGGATCTTGGCGATGACCGCAAGCAATCTCTTGAGGGTTTGCAAGAAAGACAAGTCTAAAACGAGAAATCGGCTTCGAATGAGACATCGACGAATCCACGTGGGTTGCGACATGCATGGTGGATTCGCGTCCCGCACCGCCAAAAAATCAGCGCAGAAGTGAAATTGATTTGTTAGCAGTTCGCGACTAACTTCAAGAGACTGATTGGGGGACTTATCATGAGTGTTGACGAAAGAGAGACGAACCACTTGAAGCACAGTTACACGCACGAATACCGGTTGGTAATTCTGGAGCATCACCTCGATTTGTTCGGCCACGTCAACAATGCGGCTTACCTTGAGATCTTTGAAGAAGCCCGCTGGGATCTCGTCACCCGCAATGGCTATGGTCTGGACGAGGTGCAACGGACGCGGAAAGGTCCCGTCATCCTGGAAGTTGACTTGAAATTTTTGCGGGAGCTTCGTCTTCGCGAAGAGGTGACCATTCATACGGGTGCTGAGCGAGTACAATCGCGGGTCGGAACGATTCATCAGTGCATAATGAAAAAAGACGGCACGGTCGCTTGCCAAGCCAAATTTCTTTTTGGACTGTTCGATCTGGAAAAGCGACGTTTGATCCCGCCAACGAAAGAGTGGCAAAGAGCGATCGGACAAGGAGACGCCTAAGTGGTCCATCCTGCCGGATGGACCACTAACTCGATCATGAAGTAACTGCAAAGAACATGGTCTATTTTCTTTAGTTTGCTATTTCGTGATTTTTGTTTTTTTTCGTAGAAATTTTTTTCGTCACTTTCATGCGAATTCTCCGTGCGATTTTCGGTCATATGAATCGACGCGGGACTGGCTCTCGACCAAAGGCGAAGATTCCCATACGCTATTAGGAAGGACATTTTGTGGAGGGGGTCAGTTGGTCATCGAACAGTACCTTCATCCTTTAGAGAAAGCGCCTTTCTTCCGACGAAAGATTCGAATGAGAATCATCCTGTGTTTGCTCATCGCGTCCTTGTGGGGTTGTGGTCGAGCCGAGTTAGGCACTACGGGCTCACTCGGTCCCATGTCTCAAAGTCAAGGTAATGGCGGTCCATCCCCAAGCCCTACGCCTGGGCCGTTCCCATCGATCACGCCCCTTCCGACACCAGTTCCGACGCCAGTTCCAACACCGATTTTGACACCGACACCGTTCCCGACGCCAGTGCCGACGCCGACGCCAACACCCGTGCCGACTCCGACACCGACGCCAGTGCCGACGCCGACTCCTACACCTGTGCCGACTCCGACTCCCACACCCACACCCACACCCACACCGGTGTCCACCCCCACGCCAACCCCAACTCCCGCGGCGTCACCAACACCCGTCGCGAACTCATCCAGTCCACCGAGTGGATACGCGGCCAGCGCTGGACCTGGTGTGACCGTCCTCTATGGCTCGATGCCTTCAGATGTGTTCTCGGGCGCAATTGAAATTCGCGTGGTGGTGAGCAACCCGACAAACGGCCAACAATTCTTTGAATTCGCTCCGAATGTTTATACCGCCGCAATTCCTGGAAGGGTTTACATGAATCAAGTGGTCACCAATTTTGTTTCTTCTTCGGAGGCGAACCTTTCCCTTGCGTTCAATAGCTACGATGCGAAATTACACGGCTTAAGCCGCAACATTTCCAATCCCTTCACGAATCTGCCTGGGGGTATGACCACGATCAATTACCAGTACACCGCCGCAAGCAATGACGTCTATTTGGCCAAGTACGTTTACCTAACTTTGATTCCGGGAGCCACAGCGGATTTTGAAATCGTCTTTTATCCGTGAGATGGCCAAGTCACTTCAGTTTTGGTGGTCGACGCACAACCCTTGTACGAGCGCTTTGTTGGTCCACGAGAAAAATCCGAGGCTCGTCGACATCTGCGTGGTGATTCCAGTTAAAGTGCCGTTCGGGCACGCGGCCATCAGTTGGTCGACCGCCTGATTGAGATAATTTGTATCAAAGACAAACCCTAAGACGGCGAATTGTTCGGCCTGGCCCTTTACAACCCTGCCACTTTCAATGGGGGCGTACGGGATGAAATCCGAGGTTTGCACCTGGTGGATGGAGTGGGCGCACCCCACCACCGATAGCGCTAGAAAAAGAAAAGAAACTCTCATCATTTCGTCCCCCAAAAAGTATTTAAAACACGCCCTAATCGTCGGTGCTGGGTGATGTCTCATCTTCAGAAGCGCTCGATCGAGTGGAATGTTTATTGTGGGCGACGGCAGCGCTGCAATATCCCGAAGCAGTCACCCTGCGCGTGAAAACCAAGAAATAACTGATGACTTCATCCTTCGTCAGTATCCCTGAGATAATTCCTCCCGGACACTTTTGTTTTAAATCGAGCGCCAGCTTGTCGACGAAGTCATTGTCAAAATTGAAGCCCAAGAAAATCGTACGGGATACTGTCGCTGAGACGAGCCCACTCCTTTGCGCGGGTATCGGTGTCAGAGAAACTGAGTTGACCGAGGCGCAACTCTCCACCAGCAAGGTTATGAATGGCGCCAATGCCAGAGAAATTCCTCTCAATGAACCCAAGCTCTTATGCCTTCCTTGTCGCATTTAGATCTCCGCCGCTGGTTTACGGTCTTTCATGCAATAGCCGGTAATTTTAACGATCTCCCCGGAAATCACGGGATACTTTCGTGTTTCACGAATTGAAACAAGACCCGTCACTCTTCCGCTGGGGCATTTTTCGTGAATCAGATAAAGAACCTTTTCGGCATAATGTTCATCGTAGATCGGATCACCTGTCCTAGGCCCTATTTGAAACATCGACACGATATCGGCGGCATTGCGGGCGGTGTTTCCGACTTCATTTTTGGCTGCTCGGCTCAAGGCGCTTATTTCTTGTGTGTTGACCCCTGTTTCACTGACTTTGATTTCAAAGGGCACTTGCGCCACATTGGTTCGATTGTCAATTTGTCCCAATTGCACATGATGGAGAACGGCGCAGCCCGCAAGTTTCACGGCCATCAAGACGCCGCACCATCGAAAAAATATTTTCGCCATCTTAAAAGCATGTGGCCGCCGGCGCCGGTCAGTCAACCGTCAAACAGAATCAGTGATTATTGTGCAAGCGGTCAGAAGACAAACTCATGGTTGGTGGGACGCTGGCTTGCTTCTTTCAACGCCGCTTCTTCGGATGGCGTCTTCAAGAATCACTGAGACCCCTTGAGCCTGTATCTGGATTTCTTCCGGGGTCAAATCCTGAATGTACTTCAGCGCTTCATATTCGACCAAATCCACCGTGGTGGGATTTTCGGACCCGTCGATCAGACCCTTAACCTTTTCATAGGGCACCTTAATACTGCGAGGTCCGTACAGTGTGAGTTCCGCCTTTATTGAGTGTTCCGCAAATCTGACATGCAATTTGAGGGGTCCCAATCGCCCTTCAGTCTTGACCGAAGCATCGACGTAATCATGGTCCGCAAGCACGTAACCGTCCTCACGATACCGGCTCAGACAGAAGTCATTCGAACGGCAAATGGAAGCGGAAACTTCAACGTTGTGATCCTTTCCGGCCTTGGGTTGTTCCTTAGAGGAATCCTGAGCTTCCTTTGTTTCTCCGATCTGATCTCTGAGTTGTCCTTTATCAACCTCATCTTTGACCGTGTCTTGGATTAAGGGAAGGAGAGGCTCGAGTTCATCAAGCCAGCCGTGGAAATCCTTCGACTTCAAAACTGACAATCGAACAGCGCAATCAAGGACCAAAACGGAGTTCCCAGGTTCTTTCGCGGTATCGTGTCCGGGACATTGGGAGTTTAGCGCCTCGATCTCCTTTTGATGGGCGGGCTGGTCATTTTCAAACCTGGATTCAAGTTGATCCTTGAGGAGCTGAAAGGAATCGATATCGAAACGAACGTTAAGACCCACCATATCCGTTGAACCGGCGGCTTTGACTCTGGCTTCCTCAGCGTACGCTCCGAGAGTGAGATTCTTAAAAAAGGGGGATGTGGCGATCAATTGCAGTTCAACAGTCTTGCTCCAGAATTTCGTCCATCCCGATTGATCGATGAGGTTTAAGT
>PSRN01000225.1 GCA_003176075.1 Bdellovibrio sp. | reverse complement strand
CGCATCAGCGGTGCCGAACGAGCCTGCTCTTCGCGGGCCGGGTGGCGCGGGCGGAACAGCGGCTGAAACGACTGTTGTCGGCGTTTCGTGCGCAGGATTGGCAAGCCTGTTTTGAACTGGTTTGGGCTGAGTTTTGGGATATGCACGCGCTGTTTGAAACGAGCGAGCCTTCGTTTGGCTACCTCCGGCCTCAAACCCTCACGGTGCTCGCCGCAGTCAAGGAATTTTGGCGCGATCATCACGACGGTCCCTTGGCCACGCTGGATGCCGGTCCCAATGTTCATCTCCTCTGGCGGGCTGATCAAGAGAAGCTCAAAGTGTTATTTACCGACCAAACCAAGGAATTGAATATGAGTTGTTTGCACATCCGTGGCGACGAACAGGGACGCAATGAAAAAAAGATTTGAGACGACGAGTTGTGGGAAATGGATTCTGGTCGGTGAACACGCGGTCCTGCGAGGTTCAACGGCCCTTGTTTTTCCGCTCTTTTCCGCTCAGCTCAAGTTTCGCTTTGAGCCCCGCGAAGGCTCCGAAATCGATCTTCAACTGGCGGGCTCCGCCGGGAACGAGCTGGAAGTCTTGTTTTGGGGAGTGCTGGAAAAGGCCTGCGGGTTGATGGGCCGTCGCCGCAGCGAAATTGGCGGCGTGGTGAGCCTCACCAATGAGATCCGGGTGGGCGCCGGGCTTGGGGCCAGCGCCGCTTTTTGCGTGGCCATGGCCCGTTGGTTTGCATCGCAGGAGTACATCGGAGTTGATCAAATTGAGGATTTCGCGCGCGAGCTCGAGAACGTCTTTCACGGTGAAAGTTCAGGGGTGGACGTCGCGGTAGTGCACGCCGAGCGCCCGCTCAAATTTCAAAGGGGTCAACAAAAAGAATTTTTTGTCCCGCGCTGGACGCCAGGCTGCTACTTAACCTATTCGGGTCAACGGGGTGTGACCCGTGAATGTGTGGACCTGGTGAAAGAGCTGGTGCTGCGGGAACCGGTGCGGGGCGCGCAGCTGGACGCGCAGATGAAAGAAGCGGCGGTGATGGCCGAGAAAGCTCTGTCGAGCGATCACAAGGAGGGATTCCCGATTCTTAAAGCCGCCATGGAATTGGCAGCGCTGAGCTTTTCAGGCTGGGGCTTGTTGAGCGGCCTTCCCGAAAAAAAGGCCGCCGAACTGCGGGCCCGCGGAGCCAGCCAAGTCAAGCCCACCGGCTCCGGCGGTGGCGGGTATCTCTTGAGTCTGTGGGACCAAGTGCCGCAAGACCGCCGGGAGTTGATGAGTTGTTTTTCCTCAGCGTTCAGCCCGCCAACGTTACCCTAAAATCAAGATCTTCTCGTCTGAGCATTTCTTCAATGACCACAGAGACCCAGGTCGGAGCATGTTCGCCAAGGGCCTCAGCAAAGTCGGCAGCCATCCGCAGGCTGGGAAAGCGGCGACCATGTTCAAAGTCATTCAGCTTTTGGCGGCTGATTCTAAGTTTCTTAGCGAGTTGGGATTGCGTTAAATCTTCAGCCAAACGATGGCTCTCCAATAACCGGGCAAAGGTGAGCGGACCGAAGTCTTTCTCGAGCTGCCGTAAACCATATTTCGGCCTTTTATTTCGTGCGGTAGTCATGTGGGGTAATCTCCTCAACAATAACCATTATTAATTCGTCGGATTCTGATTCGCCGTAGATGGCCCGCCATTTGATTCCTAACCGAATTGACCGTTGTCCCCTTCGTTGACCGTGAAGAGGTTCATCGTGGTATCCTTTCACTTTGCGGGCCTCTGGCAAGCCAAACTCTTCCACCGTTCGGGCCCAACGCTGCAATCGGGCAACTATCTCATTTGGGATCTTGCGCAACTGCTTTTCGACGCGCGAGAGGTCAACAGCATACATTTAACGAATGTACCCTAATTGAGGGTACATTGCAACAGAAATAGTTTTATTTGCCCCGAGACAGAAGATCCTTCAATCGAACGAGAGAGTCCCTCTCAGCATCCGAGATTAGGAAGAAGCTTCCGGACCATTCTGCCAACATACGAAAAGTCAATAGCCCGCAGGATGAGCCTTTCGGTAAACGTAAATCGCGATCGCGGCGGCCACGGCGGCATTGAGCGATTCCGTGCCCGCGATGGGAATAGTGGCGCGAGTGACTGAGAGTCCAGCGGGCAAGCCGCGTCCTTCTTCTCCTAAGAGCAAGTACATGTCTTTGCTCCAGTGAACCTGATCAATCGGCGAGCCTTTCATATCGAGGGCCAGATGGGGTGCTTTGGATGTGAAATGAATGTCGACCTCGGCCAGTGGTGGCCCTTCACTAAATTGCAAATCAAAAACTGTGCCGGCGGAGGCCCGAATGGCTCGCGGCAAAAAGGGGTGGGCCGATTCTTTGGTCAAGTGGATCTTTTGGAGGCCAAAACCGACAGATGACCTTGCCACGGCCCCGAGGTTTTGCGGATCGGTGAAAGGACAGATCAACTCCAGTCCGGTGGGTGCTTGAAACTCATGGCGAGGCAATAGCGGCGGCGCCTCCACCGCCAAGCAAGGTGAACCAGTTCCCATCTCGTCGATTTCGCTGAAAAGGGTGCGCGAGAGTTGAAAGATGTCGCCCTGGTCGGCCACGGTAGGCTCCCCCTCGCGCAAAATCTCGCACAGAATCCGCGGCCGCTTTTTCACCAGCACTTCTTTGACGATTTTCGCGCCGAAAACCAGGCAAGCCCCATGCTTGCGAATTCCCTGGGCCGTCCAAAGGCTTTTCAGCCAGTCCATTTTCTCATTGGCTCGGCTGGTGATTGCGTAGCGGCGACGGAGGAATTTTGCCATGAAGCTATCCTTTCTCGTTGGGTTCACCAGGCCAGGGTTCATCCTCTAAATCCGGGAAGGGGGCGCACTTGATCTTTCGATAAATCAGCAATCGTCGTTGTTGCGGAGTTTGCGGGATTTCATAGGCCAGATCTTGTTCAAGCTCGTAAAACTGACCGACTTCCCGCTCTGCCAGTTCAATTTCAGGGTCCACCGCCGGACCTTTCATGAAGTAAGCCCGCCCCCCTGTTTGCAAAGAATAAATGACGTTCTTTAATGTATTGCGAATGTCTTCGACGGCCCGGGTGATCACTCCTTGGACCGGATAAAAAAACCAAGGATTGATATTGCGGCCAATAATATCCAAGTTTTTTAATCCCAGGGACTCGCGAACCTCTTTGAGAAATTCCACCCTCTTTTGCACGCCTTCGGCAAGAATGATTTTTTCCGATGGGAAATGAATTCCAAGCGGAATCCCGGGGAATCCCGGGCCTGTGCCCAGATCTAAAAGCGGAAACTGCAACGTTGTCAGGCGGGTCACCATCAGCGAATCGACAAAGTGCTTTATCGCCACCTCACGCAGAGACAAAAGGCGCGTGAGATTGAGACTTTTTTGCTTTTCCATAAGTAAAACGTAAAAGCGGGCAAAAATCAGGCGCTCGGCGTGACTTATTTCTGACCAGCCATGATTAGAAAAAAGGTCGGCGAGGCGATCGCTGGCTTCCTCAACCGAAAAAATACGGTCGGGCTGGCGATGGCGGCCCTTTAAATGGGTATTTAAATGGGTATTTCGGTGGGTTTTACGCTGGGTCATCCGCTCGGAAGAGCGACCGGATGTTGCCCGTGGCGGCTTCGCCGCCCACGCTGGGGAAAGATTGGATTTATTCTTGTGTGCCATCGCCGAGCTTGCGTCAGAGGTTCTTTGAATTTACTCTGTGACTCTATGTCACAAACACCAGTCCCGCAAACAAAAGTCAAAGGCTTAATTGAGGAGATCAAAGCCCAGGCGGCGCTTGCTCTGCAAGGGGCAACAAGCCGAAAAGCCCTTTATGAAGTGAAGGTCGTCTTTCTTGGCAAGCACGGAAAGCTCACCGAAGTGATGAAGGAGATGGCTAAAATTCCCAAGGAGGAGCGGCCGCAGTTTGGCCAATGGGTCAACGAGGCCAAAACCGCCCTGGAGGAATTTTACCTTCGCCGTGAAAAGGAGCTCACAGCCCAAGAACTCGACAGGCAGATGCAAGTGGAGACCTTGGATTTGACCTTGCCGGCCGTGCCGCGCGAACTCGGCAGCGAACATCCCGTCGATAAGGTTTACTCCGAGATGGTCAAGATTCTTTCCCGCCTTGGCTATGCCTTGAAACTCGGTCCGCATATTGAGAGTGAATTTTACAACTTTGAATCGCTGAACATGCCGGCCCACCATCCGGCGCGGGATATGCAGGACACGTTTTTTGTCGATGACCAGCACGTCTTGCGCACCCATACCAGTCCCGTTTGGTCGCGTGCTTTGGAGCAGGAAAAGCCGCCCTTTCGAATTGTCAGCGCCGGGGCTGTGTTTCGTTGCGACAATGATATTTCGCATCTTCCTCATTTCCATCAGTTCGAAGGGGTTTGCGTCGACGAAAAAATTTCGATGGCGGATTTAAAAGGCACCATCAGCTTTTTTGTCCGTGAGTTTTTTGGGGCCGGCTTGAAAACGCGGTTCCGTCCCAGCTTTTTTCCGTTCACCGAGCCCTCCGCCGAGGTCGACTGCACTTGCCCGGTTTGTCGCGGCAGCGGTTGTTCCCTTTGCAAACAGAGCGGTTGGATTGAAATTGGCGGATGCGGCTTGATCCATCCCAAGGTGTTCGCCATGGCCCACCTGGAATATCCCCGTTGGCAAGGCTTTGCCTGGGGCTTTGGGATCGATCGCATGGCGATCATCAAGTACGGCATCGACGACATCCGCTTGTTTCCGGAAAATGACCTTCGCTTTTTACAACAATTTCGAGGCCTCCCATGATTATGAGTCTCAAATGGATCAATGAGTTCGTCGATATTCGGGAATATCTCGAACGGCCGGCGCCTTTGGCGGATCTTCTCACCCGCACCGGTTTGGAGGTGGAAAATCTGGTCGATCGGGCCAAAGATTTTCAGTTTGTGACCGTGGGGTTGATTTTGGATTTGCAACCTCACCCTCAGGCGGATCGCCTGACCGTTTGTCAGGTGACGACAGGTGAAGGAGTGGTTCATCAAATTGTCTGTGGGGCCAAAAATCACCGCGCCAACGACAAGGTCGTGGTGGCCCTGCCGGGGGCCGTGTTGCCCGGTGGGTTCAAAATCGAAAAAACCGTTATTCGCGGCATTGAATCGGGCGGTATGCTCTGTTCGCAGAAAGAGCTGGGTCTGGCCACGGAATCCGACGGGATTTTGATTTTACCGTCCGAGGCCGCTGTCGGCACGCCCTTCGCAAGGCAGGCCGGGCTTGACGATGTGACCTTTGAACTCAAGATCACGCCCAACCGTGCCGACTGTTTAAGCCACTATGGTCTGGCCAGGGAAATAGCTTGCTTGCTGGGCCTGCCGCTTAAGACGCCACGGCCGGGGGTGCCGCCATCGCAGAACTCAAGCCAAAAGCAAATTTCCCTGGAGGTCCGTGACCCTGAAAATTGCCCCCGCTACGCCGGTCAGTTTATTGCGGGAGTTCGGGTGGCTGCCAGTCCCCTTTGGCTGCGGCAGCGGCTGGAGGGGGTTGGCTTGAAGTCGATCAACAACATTGTCGACGTCACCAACTTGGTGATGATGGAGCTGGGTCAGCCCTTGCATGCTTTTGACGCGAAAAATATCAAAGGGCGGATGATCCGTGTGGATCGTTCCGTCGCCGGTGAAAAGTTTCAGACCCTGGACGGCACTGTCCTGACCCTGACGGGTGATGAGTTGATGATTCGCGACGGCGAGGGGCCGGTGGCGATGGCTGGGGTGATTGGCGGAAAAAATTCAGGGGTGAGCGATGAGACGACGGATATCTTTCTCGAATCCGCCTTTTTTAATCCTTCTTCGGTCCGGCGCAGCTCGCGCCGCTTTGGGCTGGTGACCGATTCGGCTTACCGCTTTTCCCGTGGCGTCGATCCCCACGGAACGCGCTGGGCTTTGGAACGGGCGAGCGAGCTGATCCTGCAAGTGGCTGGCGGCGAGGCCTTTGGCGACGTCCACGACACCAATCCTCAGCCGGGCGCGCGACCGGTGATCCAAGTCAGTACGAAATTGGTTGGTGATCGATTGGGTTTTCCCTGTGACAATAAACTTTTTCAAGATTGGATGATCCGCCTGGGGTGCGAAATCAAGCCTGAAAATATGGGCGAACTCCAGGTCCTGCCGCCGAGCTACCGCTTTGATCTTGAAGGTGAAATGGACCTGGTTGAAGAGTATGCGCGTCTGGTGGGTTATGAACAAATTCCCGAGTCTTTCCCTCCCTTGCGGAAGGAGCCCTTGGCGCAGGATCCAAGGTGGCTGATCAAGGAGAAAATTTCAGAAGTGATGCGCGGGCATGGCTTTAGCCAGGCGTTCAATTTCGCGATGGTCAGTGACAAGCGACAGTCAGCCTTCTTGCAAGATGAAGCCTTTGTCGAACGGGCTGGATTTGAACTCAGAGGCTCGACCGTGCGGCTGCGGAATCCCCTCACCGATGACTTGAATGTTCTGCGCAAGAGTCTGTGCGGCAGTCTGATCCAAAACTGCGCGCACAATTTTCACCAGGGCCTTGAGTCGGGGGCCCTTTTTGAAACAGGTGCTTGTTTTGCCGTGGGCGAAATTTCTTCCCAGCCGGTACGGGTCGAGTACCGCGAAGAGCAGAGGCTGGCGGGAGTTTGTTGGGGTTCTCCACTGGCGCTGTGGAAACGTTCGGGCGCCTTACCATATTTCGCCAAGGCCGCTCTGGAGTCTCTGACGGTGGCCGCGCACCTGGGTGAGCTTGAACTCGTTCAACCGGAAGAACGGGGCGACACGCCGCCATTTCTTCATCGTGGACAAGCGGCTTGGATTGTAACTGGCGGAGTGCGGGTGGGATTTTTGGGAGCCCTTCATCCTTCCCTGGCGGAGGAGGAAAAAATCCGTGTTCCAGTCACGGTCTTTGAGATGAGCCTCAAGTCTGTCAATAACCGACCCCCGCCGAGTCGATCATATAAGCCTTTTGTTCGTTTTCCGGCGGTGGTGCGCGATCTTTCTTTACTGATACCTATGAATATTCCGGCGGCGGCGGTGAAGAAAGAAATGAAAACCGTGGGAGCTGAAATTCTTCAATCGGTGGTCATTTTTGATCAATACCTAGATCCATCCCTCGGGCCTGGCTATCGCTCATTGACCTTTCGACTGCAGTTTCAAGATCGCAATGGGACGCTGCATGATGAGAAGGTGAATGAGAGAATGACGAAGGTCCTCGACTCGCTGAAACAAAAGTGGGGACTATCTCCCCGATAAACTTGATTATTTTCAGAGGGTTGATAGCCTTTGTTTAGGGGCGGCAAAGAGATACTGGAAAGACCAGAAAGAGACACGAGAAAGACACGCAAAAAGATGCGTGAAGACACGTGAAAATACGCGCAAAAAGACACGTGAAATGACCTGGAGGGGTGGGGCGTCATGACGGGGCAAAATATCGGCAAATCCACAATGACAAAGGCGGACATCGTTGAGCGGGTCTATGAAAAGATCGGCTTTTCCAAGAAGGAAGCGTCCGAGCTGGTGGAGATGGTCTTTAAGAGTCTCAAGGATGTCCTGGTTTCAGGCCAGAAGGTAAAAATCTCAGGCTTTGGCAATTTCATCGTCCGTGGCAAGAGCGAGCGGACCGGCCGCAATCCTCAGACCGGCGAGCAAATCAAGATCAGTGCCAGGCGTGTCCTGACCTTTCGGCCGAGTCAGGTTCTCAAGGCGATGTTGAACGGCGAAGAATTCGAGCATCTGATCGGACGGGATGAAGAGCATGAGTGAGTTGATATACATTCCCTTGGATTTCAAGGACAGGTCCACCGACTCTTCGCTTGTTTCCATCACCGGGGAACCCTTGCGAGCGGAGCCGGCCCAGGAATCTTCCGAGGAACCTGAGAGTTCTCGAGGGAACTCCGCGCCGACTGAGCTGGGTGAAGGGTGGGCGGCGGCGGAATTTTCTTCAACCTCTGGATATTTGGTTGAAAGCGACGGCGTTGGACGAATCGCCGTAGATTTTGTTGATTCGTTTGCAAGTGAAAAGACCTCCCAAGGTGAGGAGGAATCCCAAGGGGTGGCGGAAGGCTCAAATGGCACCGAGGGGGCCGCCTGCCAGGATATCGATGAAATCACCCCTGGGGGAGAAGAAAGGGTGCAAATCACTCCTTCAATGGATGAGCTTTACATGGCGCCCGCACTGGTGGATTCGGCGGTTGATCATTTTGGGGAGACGACCCCGGCTTCGGCCGGGCGGGAGCCGATCAGTTTACCGGCAGCACTTTGTGATGATATTCTGCTGAAGGAGCTCGACGCCATTCCCAACAAGATGGGTTTTAAAATTGGCGAAGTGGCAGAAATGTTGGGGATAAAACAATATGTACTGCGATACTGGGAAACCGAATTTGAAGTTTTAAAGCCCAAAAAGGCGGCCAACAATCAAAGGTATTACACGCGCAAGGATGTCGAGAACGTCTTTTTGATCCGCAAACTTCTTCACCGTGACCGCTTCTCCATCGAGGGTGCCAGGTCGGCGTTAAAGGAACTCAAGCAGGTCGTTCGCAAAGAAAAGGAATGGTCCCAGGTGAACCATCGCGTTGAGGTTTTGCAGGAACGGGTGGAGTCCCTTCTCACAGATTTACGTAAGCTTAAAGACGCCTTTGTTTGATTTTTTCACTCATCTTCATTAGGTTGTGGCTTCTTTATTGAACGGGAAGCTCACGGCTATCTCACTGATCAAAAATCTGCGCGTGGCTCAGCTTGGTAGAGCACTTGCTTGGGGTGCAAGAGGTCGCTGGTTCAAATCC